>CBJNAS010000074.1:0-11762 GCA_966434565.1 uncultured Phenylobacterium sp. | reverse complement strand
GTCGCCGCTCCGCGCCTCCCACGCCACGCGGAACAGCACCGCGTCGCTCCAGCCGGAGCCATAGCGGACCAGGCCCTCGATCCAGGCCCGCAGGTCCTGCGCCGTGGCCACCGCCCCCTCGGCGATCGCGGTCTCCAGCCCGTGCGACCAGCCGAACGCGCCGACCGGGAAGGCCGGCGAGAACCAGGTGAGCAGGCGCAGCTGCGCGGCCTCAGTGCGCATGGTCGTGATAGGCCCCGCCCTCGGGATCGAAGATGGCGCTGACCTCGCGCACCGCTGCGCCCTGGTGCTCCAGCATGTGGGCGATGACGTGGTCGCGGCGGATCAGGATACGGTCGGCCTCGATCGCCGCGGCCAGGTGCCGGTTGCCGATGTGCCAGGCGAGCCGCAGCAGGACCTCGGGGCTCTCCGCGCGCACCTCCAGCAGCGGTTCGGGCAGAGCCGCGACCTCGACGATCGCGCCGGTCGCCAGCCTCAGCCCGTCGCCGTCGCGCAGGTGGGCGGCCTGGGGCAGGTCGAGCAGGAAGCGGCCGCCCGCCTCGCCCGTCAACACGATCCGCCGCCGGCGGCGCCCGTCGTAGTCGAGGCGGACCTGGTCGAGCGCGGGGCCGCGCCAGCCGCCCGCCGGCAGGACCTCGACGATGGGGGTGATCTCGGCGACGTCGCTCATGATGGACCTCGGAACGGGGCTTGCCTCAGAACAGGAAGTAGCGCTGGGCCATCGGCAGCACCTCGGCCGGCTCGCAGGTGAGCAGCTCGCCGTCGGCGCGGACCTCGTAGGTCTCCGGATCGACCTCGATCACCGGCGTCGCGGAATTGTGGACCATCGAGGCTTTGGAAATTCCGCCGCGGGTGTTCTCGACGGGCAGCAGGGTCTTGGCCAGGCCGAGCGTCTCGCCGAGCCCGCGCTCCAGCGAGAGCTTCGAGACGAAGGTCGCCGCAGAGCGCGACACCGCGCGGCCAAAAGCGGCGAACATCGGCCGGTAGTGCACCGGCTGAGGCGTGGGGATGGAGGCGTTGGGATCGCCCATCGGCGCGGCGGCGATCGAGCCGCCCAGCAGCACCAGGTCCGGCTTCACCCCGAAGAAGGCCGGCGTCCAGAGCACCAGGTCGGCGCGCTTTCCGACCGCGACGCTGCCGATGTGCGCGGAGAGCCCATGCGCGATCGCCGGGTTGATCGTGTACTTGGCGATGTAGCGCTTCACCCGCGCATTGTCGGCCGGCCCCTCGCCCGGGAGCGACCCGCGCTGGCGCTTCATCTTGTCGGCGGTCTGCCAGGTGCGGATCAGCACCTCGCCCACGCGGCCCATGGCCTGGCTGTCGGAGGAGATGATCGAGAAGGCGCCCAGGTCGTGCAGGATGTCCTCGGCGGCGATGGTCTCGCGCCGGATGCGGCTCTCGGCGAAGGCCACGTCCTCCGGAATCGACGGATCCAGGTGGTGGCAGACCATCAGCATGTCGAGGTGCTCGGCCAGCGTGTTGCGCGTGTAGGGCCGGGTCGGGTTGGTGGAGGAGGGGATGACGTTGGCCAGCCCCGCCACCTTGATGATGTCCGGCGCATGGCCGCCGCCGGCGCCCTCGGTGTGGAAGGCGTGGATGGTGCGGCCCTTGAAGGCGGCGACGGTGTCCTCGACGAAGCCGCTCTCGTTCAGCGTGTCGGTGTGGATCATCACCTGGACGTCGTGGTCGTCGGCGACCGAGAGGCAGCAGTCGATCGCCGCGGGCGTGGTCCCCCAGTCCTCGTGCAGCTTCAGCGCGCAGGCGCCGGCGGCGACCTGTTCGACCAGGGCCTCGGGCAGGCTGGCGTTGCCCTTCCCGGCGAAAGCCAGGTTCATCGGGAAGGCCTCGGCCGCCTCGATCATCCGCCGCAGGTGCCAGGGGCCGGGGGTGCAGGTGGTGGCGTTGGTCCCGGTCGCCGGGCCCGTCCCGCCGCCCAGCATGCAGGTGACGCCGCTCATCAGCGCCTCCTCGATCTGCTGGGGGCAGATGTAGTGGATGTGGGCGTCCATGCCCCCGGCGGTGAGAATCTTGCCCTCGCCGGCGATGACTTCGGTCCCTGGGCCCACGACGATGTCGACACCGGGCTGGGTGTCGGGGTTGCCGGCCTTGCCGATGCCGGCGATGCGCCCGTCCCTCAGGGCGACGTCGGCCTTGACGATCCCCCAGTGGTCGATGATCAGCGCGTTGGTGATCACCGTGTCGACGGCGCCGGCGGCGCGGGAGACCTGGCTCTGGCCCATGCCGTCGCGGATCACCTTGCCGCCGCCGAACTTCACCTCTTCGCCATAGATGGTGAAGTCGCGCTCGACCTCGACGAAGAGCTCGGTGTCGGCCAGCCGCACCCGGTCGCCTACCGTGGGCCCGAACATGTCGGCGTAGGCCGCGCGGGAGATCCTGGCCGGCATCAGAGCTCGCCCATGACGGCCGCCCGGAAGCCGAACACGCGTTTCAGCCCGCGGATCGGCACGAGCGTCACCTCGCGCGCCTGGCCGGGCTCGAAGCGCACCGCCGTGCCCGCCGGAATGTCCAGGCGCATCCCCCGCGCCTGCTGGCGGTCGAACGCCAGCGCCGGATTGGTCTCGGCGAAGTGGTAGTGGCTGCCGACCTGGATCGGCCGGTCGCCGGTGTTGGCCACCTCCAGCGTCAGCGCGGGCTGGCCGGCGTTGAGCTCGATCTCGCCGGCGGCGGGGATGACTTCGCCTGGGATCATGCTCGCCTCAGCGGATCGGTTGGTGGACGGTGACCAGCTTGGTCCCGTCGGGAAAGGTCGCCTCGACCTGGATGTCGTGGATCATCTCGGCCACGCCCTGCATCACCTGGCCCCGGCCCACCACGTGGGCGCCGGCCTCCATCAGCTCGGCGACGGTGCGGCCGTCGCGGGCGCCTTCGACCACGAAGTCGGTGATCAGGGCGACGGCCTCGGGGTGGTTGAGCTTGACGCCGCGCTCCAGCCGGCGGCGCGCCACAACGGCGGCCATGGCGACCAGCAGCTTGTCCTTTTCACGGGGCGTGAGGTTCATCGTCTACTCTCAGATCCGCCAGACGCGGGGCAGAGGAGCGCCGCGCAGGACCTCCAGCGCCGGAAGAAGAGCACGGCGCAGCGCCAGGCCGTCGTGCGCCACGACGCGGGCGACCAGCTTGCCGTCGAAGGCGCTGGCGCCGCCCGCCGCGCCCAGCGCCGCGCGCACGGCCGGCAGGGCGCGCTCGGCCTCGTCCGCGACCCAAAGCACAGTCGCGAAGGCGCGCGCGCCGGCCAGCGTCGCCCGGTTCGCACCCAGCCGTTCCAGCTCGCCCTCCAGCCGCAGCTCGTCGGCGAAGAGCAGCCGGCCCTCGCGCCGCACGCGCCAGCTGTCGCGCAAGGCGCCCTGGCGGACACGCTCGCCCATGGCGGTGCGGCCGAGCACGACGGCTTCTACGGCCAGCAGCCGGGCCCCCGGCGCGAGGTCCACATCCAGCTGCCGGTCGAGGGCGCCACGGTCGAACAGGATGGTCTCCTGCGGCAGCCATTCGATCTGCGCCCCGGGCCCGGCGCTGAGCGCGACGCGCACCTCCGCGCGCCCGCTCGAGGCGCGGTAGATCTTCTCGCAGGCCTGGGTGGTGAGGGTGAGCCTGGCCCCCGCCTCCGCCTCGGCGGTCCAGGCCAGCCGGTCGCCGCCGGTGAGCCCGCCGGAGGTGTTGATGGTCACCGCCTCCAGACCGGCGGCGTGTGGGTCGCGGGGCAGGCGGATCTTGGCGCAGCCGTCCTGGTAGAGGCGCTGCAGCCGGGTCGCGCCACCATCCGCGCGGACTCGCAGGCGCGCTGCGCCCTGCGCCCGCTGCAGGCGCGGCGCGGCGCGTTCGGTCGGCACCGTGGCGACGGCGTTCATGCGCGCAGGTGACGAAGCTCCGGGGGAGCTGTCCAGCCCCCTTCCGGGCCGGCTCAGTGCCTGGCCATCGACGCCCAAAATTTGAGCGCCGGTATCCCCGCGCTCGGAGCGGCTTGCAGGCGGAGACGGCTGGCCACAGGTCGAAAGGGATGAGATGTCGAACCAGGCGCTCGAACGCGATTTCAGTCTGGAGGGCCGGGTCGCCGTCGTGACCGGCGAAGCCTCGCTTGCATTGACGGCCTGAAATTTCGACAATGCAAATATTGATGCTGGTTGCGCCGGCGCCGCCGGACCGGCAGGATGACTGCTGCGCGCCTTTCGACGTGTTTGCAACTCGCTCCGGCCCGTCAAATTTGAGCCGGATCTTCGAATTCCAATATTTTTATTAGTGCTTAGAGCCATAATCTGAGTCACGCCATGATCCTGTCACCCGCCCCGCGGCGCTCTGCGGGACCTGCGCCGGTGCGACCCGCGGGGTCCGTCCGTCGCACCTCCAGCATCGACGTCTCCTGGCCCGAGGGCCGCGCCGGCCACGCCCGGTTCGTGGGCCGCGCCCGGGACGTGGCGACAGGGCTCGCCGGCGGCCCGCCGCGGGTGCTCGCGGAGGATTCTTTCGAGGCGCGCCTGACCTCGGAGCGCATGATCGTCTCCATCGAGGCCGATCCGCCGAGGCCCGGGCTGGCGCGCCTGGTGGGCGAGCGCGGCGGCGGCGGCTTGCGCAAGGTGTTGCAGGTGGCCGTGCCGGAGGAGCGACGGCAGGCGGCGCCGCTCTATCTGATCCTCGACGACCTGGCGGGGGCGAGCCTGGTGGCGGCCTGGGCCTGGTCGCAGTGGGAGCCTGACTGGCTGAATTTGCGCCGCGAGGGCGTGACCGACGCCCGTTTCGAAGAGCTGTTCCGCAGCAAGGTGGGGATCTGTTCGGGGTTCGCCCCGGGCTCCGCCGCCCTCGACCCCAAGGCCGACCGCTCGCACGGCACGCCGGCCCCGGAGCTGCGCAACCCCGACGATCCGGATGGCTGGCACGCCTTCACCGTCCAGGACGGCGCCCCCGGCATGCGCCGCGCCCGCCGTATCGACGTGACGCTCGGAGAGTCGATCGTCGTCGACTCCGCCTTCCAGGACAGCGCCACCACGCCCGCGGGCGGACGCCAGGGGGTCCACGAGTACACCCTGACGCTCACTGCCGATCCGGCCTCGCTCAAGGTGGTCTCGATCGAGGCGCAGCCGCGCATCCTGCCGTTTCCGGAATGCCCGACCGCGGCGGCCAACCTCTCGCGGCTCGTCGGCGTCCCCCTGCCGGAACTGCGCGAGCGGGTGCTGACGGAACTGAAGGGCGTCTTGGGCTGCACCCATCTCAACGACGCGGTGCGGGCGCTGGCGGAGGTTCCGGCCCTGGCGAGCCGTCTCCAGCCGGCCTGACGGTCAGCTGCAGCTCGGCGCTGCGGAAATCCGAGAACTCCGCGCCGCGGCCGATCGCCTGGACGGCGGCGACCATGCGTCCCTCGCGGCCCAGCAGGGCGTCGGCGAGCGCGACCATCAGGGGATTGGGCGTGGCCTGCGGCGCAGCGTGGCGCAGCGCGGCCGCGATCTTCGCCTCCGCAAGCTCGGGGCGTTTCTGGCAGGCGATCACGAAGGCTGCTGCGGTGGAGCGGCTGACGCCGGCCCAGCACTGGGCGACCAGCGGGCGCGCCCCGTCCCAGCCGGCCCCGAACGCAAGCAGGTCCGCCATCAGGCTGCGGTCGGGCGCGATGCGGCCGGGCTCCGGGGCGGCGATGTCGTGCAGAACCAGGGTCAGCACGTGCGCCGGGCCGAACGGCGGCGGCTCACCGGCCGTCTCCGGCGGGAGCAGGCGCAGCAGGTGCGAGGGTCTTGCCTCACGGCAGAGGCGCGCCGCCTCGCTGGCCGGCGAGATGATCAGCCTCATGCCCCGCGGCCTCCGGCAGTGACGAGGGCCGAGAGCGTCAGCAGGAAGAGCAGCTCATAGACCTGCTCGACCGCGCCCAGGACGTCGCCGGTGTGGCCGCCGATCAGCCGGCGGGCGGCGCGGGCGAGGAGCAGGGCGCCTACGGCCGCCGTCCAGGCGCAGACGACGCCGCCCGCTGCGGGCAGGAGAACCGCGCCGGCCGCCAGCGAGATCACTGCTGTCATCCCGAGTTCCCACGGACGAAGCGCGCGCTGCGGCGCCTGGACCTTGGCCGCCGCAGGGTCGGCGGCGTAGGGCAGGAAGGACATGGCCCAGGCCGCCGCCGTTCGCCCGCCCATATGTGCGCAGACCAGGCCCGCAGCCGCCAGGGGCGGGGGGAGCGCCCAGAGCGCGGCCGTCTTGAGCGCCAGCGTCAGGCCGAGGGCCAGGGCGCCGTAGGTTCCCAGCCGCGGGTCCTTCATGATCGCCAGCCGCTGCTCCGGCGTGCGGCCGCCGCCCAGGGCGTCCGCCGTGTCGGCGAGCCCGTCCTCGTGCAGGGCGCCGGTCACCGCCGCGCCGGCGGCCACCGCGAGCAGGGCGGGAAGCGGGCCGCTTCGCCAGACCGCATGCGCCGCCACCAGAACCAGTGCGGAAAAGCCGCCGGTGAGCAGGCCCACCAGGGGGAAGTACTTGGCCGAGCGCGCCAGCCAGTCGGCCGGCAGGGCCGCCAGCCGCGGCGCGGGCAACCGGGTCAGGAACTGCACTGCCGCGAGCAGCAGCCGCCCCTCGCGCCTCATCCGGCCGGCCCCAGCACCTCGGTGAGATCCGCGACGTCGGTCACCAGCCGCGCTGCGGCGCGCAGCAGGGGCATGGCCAGCACCGCGCCGGTGCCCTCGCCCAGCCGCAGGCCGAGGTCGAGCAGCGGCTCGGCGCCCAGGATCTGCAGCATCAGCCGGTGCCCGCGCTCGGCCGAGCCGTGGGCGAACACGCAGTAGCCGGCGAGGGCGGGCTGCAGCCGGATCGCGACCAGCGCCGCTGCGCTGGCGATGAAGCCGTCGATTACCACCGGCCGGCGCAGCGCCGCAGCCCCCAGCGCCGCCCCCGCCATCATGGCGATTTCATAGCCGCCGAACGGGCGCAGCACCTCGAACGGCGCGGTCGCGTCCGAGCGGGCGGCGGCGCGCTGCAGGACGGCGGCCTTGCGCGCCAGGCCCTCGGCGTCGTGGCCCGCGCCCTGGCCGATGCAGGCCTCCAGCGGCGCGGGGCCGAGCCTGTGCAACAGCAGGCTGGCCGAGGCCGTGTTGCCGATGCCCATCTCACCCAGCGCGATGGCGTCCGCACCTTCGCGCGCGGCGGCCTGGGCGATGGCGAAGCCGCGGTCGAGGGCTTTCGCACAGGCCTCTTGGCTCATGGCGGGCTCGCGCGCGGCGTTGGCCGTGCCGCGGGCCACCTTGGCGCCGATCAGCGCCGGGCTCGGCGGCAGGTCGGCGTCGACCCCGGCGTCGATCACCCTGACGCTCACATCCGCGGCGGCGGCGAAGGCGCTCACGGTGGCCCGTCCCGACAGGAACATGCCGACCATGGCCGCGGTGATCGCGCTCGGATAGGCCGAGACGCCCTCGGCGTTCAGCCCATGGTCGCCGGCGAACACCAGCACGGTCGCAGGCCCGATGCGCGGGGCCATGCGGTTCTGGATGGTCCCGAGCTTGACCGCGAGATCCTCCAGCCGGCCCAGCGAGCCTGGCGGCTTGGCCTTGCCGTCGACCGCCTGGCGCAACGCGGCGCGCAGCTCGGGATCCAGCGGCGGGAGCGCGGGCGCGGTCCATTCCCGCACGGCGGTCTGCGCCATTGTCGTCATGCATAGCCTTTCAGATTGGCGATCCCCGCCAGGCGGGGGGTATCGAGATTCTGTTCGAGCACGCCCGCGATCTCGTCGAGGGCGGCCTCCACCACCTGGCCGTGGTCCAGGCCCGAGCCGCGGGCGCCGAGAGCCTCCAGGAAGGCCGCGCGGAAGCCGCCGGCCTCAAACAGGCCGTGGACATAGGCGCCGGCGACACGGCCGTCGGCGCTGGCCGCACCGTGCGGGCCTTCGCCCTCGACCTGCAGCAAGGGGGCGGCGAGCCCGGGCCCGGTCGTTCGCCCGACGTGCATCTCATAACCCGTGAACGCGCCACCCGCTGTGGCGCGTCCGCGCACCGGGCGCAGCACCTTGTCGCCGGTCAGCACCGTCTCGACGTCCAGCAGGCCGAGGCCCGGCGCCTCGCCGGGCGGGCCTTCGATCCCCTCCGGATCGGCGATGCGCCGCCCCAGCATCTGGAATCCTGCGCAGATCCCCAGCACCCGCCCGCCCCGGCGCAGGTGCGCGGCGAGGTCGACGTCCCAGCCCTCGGCGCGCAGGAAGGCGAGGTCAGCGAGCGTGGCCTTCGACCCCGGCAGGATCACCAGGTCGGCGTCGCCGGGCAGGGCGGTCCCGGGTGGCGCGAAGGCGAGCTCGACCTGCGGCTCGGCCAGCAGCGGGTCGAAGTCGTCGAAGTTGGCGATGCGCGGCAGGCGCGGGACGGCGATGCGGATGCGTCCGCCGGCGGCGGCCTTCCTGGGGCTTTGCAGGGCCACGGCGTCCTCGGCCGGCAGGCGAGCGGCGGCCTTCAGCCAGGGGACCAGTCCCAGATCGGGCCAGCCGGTCAGGCGCGTGATCGCGTTCCGCCCGGTGGCGAACAGCGACGGGTCGCCGCGGAACTTGTTGACGACGAAGCCGCGCACCATGGCCGCGTCGGCGGGGTCGAGCACGGCCCTGGCGCCAGCGAGCGCGGCGATAACATGCCCGCGGTCGATGTCGCCCACCAGCACGACCGGCACGCCGGCCGCGCGGGCGAAGCCCATGTTGGCGATGTCGCCGGCCCGCAGGTTGATCTCGGCGGGACTGCCGGCGCCCTCGACGACGACCAGGTCGGCCTCGGCGGCCAGGCGGCCGTAACTCTGCAGCACCGCCTCCAGCAGCGCGGCCTTGCCGGCCTGGTGTTCGCGGGCGCTGCGGGTCCCGGCCATGCGCCCCTGGACCACCAGCTGGGCGCCGGTCTCGCTCTGCGGCTTGAGCAGCACCGGATTCATGTGGACGGTGGGCGGCGTACGGCAGGCCAGCGCCTGCAGCGCCTGGGCGCGGCCGATCTCGCCGCCGTCGGCGGTGACCGCGGCGTTGTTCGACATGTTCTGCGGCTTGAACGGCCGCACCGTCAGTCCGCGGTTGGCGAACAGCCGGCAGAGGCCGGCGACCAGCACCGACTTGCCGACGTCCGAGCCGCAGCCCTGCAGCATCACCGCGGCCATGCCAGCGCTC
Source organism: uncultured Phenylobacterium sp. (assembly GCA_966434565.1). GTDB lineage: Bacteria > Pseudomonadota > Alphaproteobacteria > Caulobacterales > Caulobacteraceae > Phenylobacterium. Next base: position 2,659 of record CBJNAS010000074.1, on the reverse strand, counting down.
CCGCCGCGATCGCCGCCCACATCAGGGCGCAGGCCGTCACATAGACCGCGAGCCCGCGGCGCAGGTCGCGGGCGGCGGGCGCCGGGCCCTGGCCGAACTGCGGGCGCGCGATGGGCACGCCGTCGTAGCTGGCCGGGCCGCCCAAGCTCAGCCGCAGCGCGCCGGCCATCGCCGCCTCGGGCCAGCCGGCGTTGGGCGAGGCGTGCGCCGGGGCGTCGCGCAACATGGTGGCGAAGCCGCGTCCGCGCGCCAGCACGATCAAGAGGCCGGCGATGCGCGCCGGGACCAGGTTCATCAGGTCGTCGGTGCGCGCCGCCGCCCAGCCGAACGCCCGCCAGCGCGGCTCCATATGGCCGATCACGCTGTCGGCGGTGTTGACCGCCTTGTAGGCGAAGAGGCCCGGCAGGCCGGCGACCAGCAGCCAGAAAGCCGGGGCGACCACCCCGTCGTTGAAGCTCTCGGCCAGGCTCTCCAGCCCCGCGGCGGCGACGCCTGAGCCGTCCAGCCGCTCAACATCGCGGCCGACGATCCGGCCGACCGCCCGGCGCGCCGCCGGCAGTTCGCCCTGGCCCAGGGCGCGGGCGACCGGCGCCACGTGGTCGAACAGGCTGCGCTGCGCCAGGCCCACGGAAGCCGCCAGAGCGAAGGCCGCGAGCCCCCAGGCGGAGCCCGCGAACAGACGCTGGAGCGCCGCGCCCACGAGCGCCGCGGAGCCGGCCGTCAGGATCACTGCGAGCACGCCCAGCGCGCGGCGCGCGCCCTCGCCATGGCCCGGCCGGTTCCAGCGACGCTCCAGGAGGTCCAGCGCCCGGCCGATCCAGGTCACCGGGTGCGGCAGGCGCCGATGCAGCGCCGCGGGATAGCCGAGCGCCGCTTCCACGCCGAGCGCGAGCAGGGTGCGCGCGGGCGCGGAGTCCAGGGCCTGGAGGAGCGCATCGGCCATTCAGAAGTCGATCCCGCGCTGGGCCTTGAAGTCCTGGTCGAACGGGTGGCGCACCAGGGTCATCTCGGTCACCACGTCGGCGATCTCGACCAGTTCCGGGCGGGCGTTGCGGCCGGTCACGCAGACGTGCTTGTCCGCCGGGCGCTCGGCGAGGGTGCGCAGCACGTCGGCCAGGTCGAGGTAGTCGTAGCGCAGCGCGATGTTGAGCTCGTCGAGGATGACGAGGGCGAGCGAGGGATCGGCGATCATCGCCTTCGACGCGGCCCAGGCGGCCTCGGCGGCGGCCACGTCGCGGGCCCGGTCCTGGGTCTCCCAGGTGAAGCCCTCGCCCATGACCTTGTAGACCACCTGGTCGGGGAAGCGGGCGAAGAACTGCCGCTCGCCGGTGATCCACTTGCCCTTGATGAACTGAACGACGCCGACGCGCTGGCCCCAGCCCAGCGCGCGCGCGGCCATGCCGAAGGCCGCGGTCGTCTTGCCCTTGCCGTCGCCGGTATTGACGATCAGCAGGCCGGCGCCCTCGCGCTTCTTCGCCATCATGGCGTCGCGCTCGGCCTTGAGGCTCTTCATGGCGGCGTTGTGCCGGGCGTCTCGGTCGTTGGTCATGGGCGTCCTTTCTGAAGCGCGGCGGCCAGGCGGTCCCAGTCCGCCGGCCGCCCCGGCAGGCCGAAGCGGAGCAGGCCCGCCTGGTCAAAGGGGCGGCAGAGCACGCCGGCGCGGGTCAGGCGCAGGAAGACGGCTTCGGCGTCGTCCGACCGCGCCAGGCGGAAGAGGTCGGTCCCGCCCAGCACCTGCAATCCCGCGCTCTCGAGGAGCCCATCCAGCCGGGCGCGGTCGCGGGCGAGGCGGCGGCGCGTGCGCTCGCGCCAGGCGTGGTCCGTGTAGGCCGCCCGTCCGGCCAGAATGGCCGGCGTCGAGACGGGCCAGTCGCCGAACGCCTCGCGCACCCGCGCCGCCAGCGCAGGTTCGGCGAGCAGGAAGCCCAGGCGCAGCCCGGGCAGGCCGTAGAACTTTCCGAAGGAGCGCAGCACGACCAGCCGCCCGCCGGCTTGTGCGGCGACGCTCGCCTCCGGGTGCGGATCGGCGAAGGCCTCGTCGACGACCAGCCAGCCCTGGCCGGGGACCAGAGTTTCCGTAGGCGTGACCCGGCCGTCGGGATTGTTGGGATTGACCACCACCCACGCTTCGGCGGGCGCGCCTTCGGGAACGATCTCCGCGCCAGCAGCCCGCCAGGCGTCGAGGTGTCCGCCGTAGGTGGGCCGGCCGATCGCAACGCTGCTTGCGCCGAGCAGGCGGGGCAGCAGCCGCAAGGCCGCCTCCGTGCCAGGCGTCGCGGCGACCCGCTCGGGCGCGGCGCCAAAGGCCTGGGCGGCCACGGCTTCCAGGTCGGCCAGCGCCTCGGGATCAGGCAGCCGGGTGAGGTCACGCCGCGTGGCGGCCGGCGCGGGGTAGGGACGCGGGTTGATCCCGGTCGACAGGTCCAGCCAGGGCCTGGGCGCCTGCGGGAACAGCGCCTCGGCCGCGCTGATGCGGCCACCGTGGCGGCGAAACAGCAGGAGATCGGCGGTCGCGTTCATGGCTGGGCGTGAGCGAGAACGCCCCCTCCGTCTCGGCGCTGGCGCGCCGATCCGCCTACCCCGCTTCGCGGTGGAGGATCTGAAGCGCCAAGATGCTCCCCCATTCGCGGGGGAGCTGTCAGCGAAGCTGACTGCGGGG
>CBJNAS010000073.1:0-11771 GCA_966434565.1 uncultured Phenylobacterium sp. | reverse complement strand
CGATCCGGAGTTCGCCCTGACGCCCAAGCAGCGCCAGCTCGATCCCAGCCTGCAGCGCGACGCGCTGATCGACAGCATCACCAAGCAGCTCAAGATCCGCCGGGTCGGCCAGACCCTGCTGATCAGCGCCGCCTACACCGACAAGAGCCCGACGAAGGCCGCGCGCATCGCCAACGCCTTCGCCGACGCCTACATCCGCCGCCAGATCGACGTGAAGGTGAACTCGGCCAGCAGCTCCAACGTGCTGCTGAATTCCCAGATCGACGACATGCGCCAGAAGGTCGAGCAGGCCGAGGCCGCGGTCCAGCAGTACAAGGCCGAGAACAACCTGCTGGGCACCGACCAGGGCCCGCTGACGCAGCAGGAAATCTCGTCGCTCAACCAGCAGCTGGCCCAGGCCCGCGCCGAGCAGGCGCAGGCCGAGGCGCGGCTGCGGACGGCGCAGCAGCAGCTGCGTGGCGGGTCGAACGGCGAGGACGTAGGCGCGGCGCTCGGCTCGCAGACGATCACCAACCTGCGCGCCAGCCGCGCCGAGCTCAGCGCCAAGGTCGCCGACCTGCAGGGCCGCTACGGCCCGCTGCACCCCGACCTGAAGAACGCCCAGGCGCAGCTGCAGGCGGTCGACGGCCAGATCCAGGCGGAGATCAACCGGATCATCTCCAACCTCTCGGCCCAGGTCGAGGTGGCGCGCAGCCAGACCGCCTCCGTCGAAGGGAGCATCGGCCAGGCCAAGGGCAAGATGGTCGCCGGCGACGCCGCCTCGGTGAAGCTGAACGAGCTGGAGCGCAACGCCGACGCGGCGCGGGCGCTCTATCAGACCGTGCTGACCCGGGTGAAGGAGACCGCAGCGCAGCAGGCGGTCAGCCAGGCCGACTCCCGCGTGGACTCGCCGGCGGTTCCTCCCGCCGACCCGTCCTCGCCGAACAAGCCGCTGAACCTGCTCCTCGGCCTGCTGGTCGGCCTGGGCGCGGGCGTCGCCTCCGCCTTCGTCGTCGAGCGCTGGAACGCGCGCCTCACCTCGGTGGAGGACGTCGAGGGCCAGCTCGGCCTGCCCTTCCTGGGCTCGATCCCGACCTCCTCCTCGTCGATCGACAAGGCGACGACCAAGAACCCGATCGACGCCGTCGTCGCCCATCCGCTGTCGGGCTTCGCCGAGGCGTTCCGCGGCCTGGGGACCACCCTGATCTACGGCGACACCACCGGGCCGGTGAAGGTCGTGGCGATCACCTCGGCGGTGCCGGAGGAAGGCAAGACCACCACCTCCATCTGCCTCACCCGCGTGCTGGCCCTGGGCGGCTCGTCCGTCGTGCTGGTCGATTGCGACCTTCGCCGCCGGTCCGCCAACGTCGTCTTCCACGATGAGCCGGAATGCGGCCTCATCGAGGTGCTGGACGGCAAGTCGACCCTCGACGACGCCCTGCGGCTCGACGAGAAGAGCGGCGCCTATGTCCTGCCGCTGACCAAGGGCTCGCACCTGGCCAAGTCGCCTTTCGCCCAGCCGTCGATGGACAAGCTGCTGGACGACCTGAAGGCGCGGTTCGACATCGTGATCCTCGATACGCCGCCGCTGCTGCCGGTGGTCGACACCCGCGTGCTGGCCCAGAAGGTCGACGCCCTGGCCCTGCTGGTGCACTGGCGCTCGACGCCGATGCGGGCGGTCCGCGCGGCGGTGCACGAGCTGGAATCGGTGAACGCGCCGATCACCGGCATCGCGCTGACGCTGGTGAACGTCCAGGCTCGCGGCTACTCGGGCTACGGCTATCAGGCCTACTACCACAAGGACTTCAAGAAGTATTACCTGGAGTAGGCGCTTCTGGGTGGTGACGAGGCCGGATCGCCTTCGGCCTCGTCCGCCTCGTCTATGGCTCTGGGCCCGGGATCGGCCATGACATCTGAACCTCGCACCGACTCCTCAGGGCGATCCGCAACCACGTCCTTCTGGCAGCGCGGCGCCGCGATCTCCCGGTCGATCAAGGCCTCGCCGGCCTGGGTGCTGCGGAAGGACTATGTCCTGACCGCCTTCTTCACGCTGCAGATCTGCAGCCTGGTCTTCCTTCAGAAGTTCGCGATCGACGTCGACTTCTCGAAGATCGGCCTGCCCTTCAACGGCGGCATCGTCGAAGCCGTCGTGCCGGTGATGTATCTGGGCCTGGCCGTCCTCATCCTCGCCTCGCGGCCCAAGGTCGACCTGGTCCGGCTCATCCTGTTCGTCGCCGTCCTGCTCTCCGCGACCCTCAGCATCCTGCTGCAGCAGAACCTGTTCTCCGCCAACAGCGTGATGCTGATGGTGGTGATCTACGCGCCCTTCGTCTTCGTCTTCGAGGTCGAAGAGGCGCGCTACCGCTCGTTCCTGCGCATCTTCCAGAACGTCATGCTGTTCATCGGCCTGGTCGTCATCGCCCAGCATGTGGTGCAGATCATCTGGAGCTGGCGGCTCTGGCCGAACCTGAACCAGCTGATTCCCGACCAGTTCCAGTTTCCGGACTTCAACTACAACCAGCCGATCAAGTTCGGCTCGCGGCTGATGAAGCCCCAGGGGATCTTCTTCCTCGAGGTCTCGACCATGTCGCAGTGGATGGCGCTGGCCTTCGCCATCGAGCTGGTCTACTTCCGCAAGCCGGCCAGGCTGCTGTTCTACGCCGTCGTCACCCTGATCTCGTTCGCCGGCACGGGCCTCTTCCTCCTGCTGATCTGCGCCCCGGTCCTGCTGACGCGGCTGTCGCCGAGGTCGGTGCTGATGGTCTTCCTCATCCTGGGCGCCTGCTACCTCCTGGCCGACCGGATCCACTGGTACCAGCAGGTCAACGGCCGCCTCAACGAGTACCAGCACGAGGGTACGAGCGGTTACGCCCGGTTCGTACAGCCCTTCCAGGAACTGATCGACTTTACCAAGCAGTCGAACGCCATGTTCGTGGGCGTCGGCCCGGGCAATACCGGCCGCGCCGCCGGCGAGGTGACCTGGGCCACGACAAAGGTCATCACCGAATACGGCTTCCTGACCGCCATCGCCTTCTTCAGCTTCTTCACCTACAGCCTGTTCGCCGGATCGCCGAGCAAACGCTTCGCCTTCGTGCTGTTCGTGCTCTTCAACATCATGGGCGGCGGGATCATCATCCCGATCTATCCCGGCATCGTCTACATGCTGGGCGTGCTGTTCCGGCCCAAGCGGAAGTCGCGGCGAAAGACGTCGCGGTCGAGGTCGCGTCCCCAGCTGGAGCCCCGGGCGGCGGCTGTGGGGCATGCCGGGGCGTGACGTCGAGGAGGGCTTGCGGAAAAGTCATCGGTCGTTAGTTCCGCGCCATTAGACTGCCTGTTTTAGCCGGAGGAGTCGGGGGCGATGCCGGAATCTGAGCGCTCGCACGATGACGCGCTGCGGGCCATCGGTCTGCATCGAGTTGCAGGCGCTCGTGCGCCGCATTGCTCTGCGCCGGGCGCCGTGTCATGAGCGTGCGTCATGATTTGGGGCGGGCGCAACGTGCGATGATCTCGGCAGCACTCGCCGAAACCGAGAGTCGACGCCGACTACGCATGGCATATGTCTGAGTGGGTCGCCAACACGCTGGACCGTGCGCGCGAATTGCGTGCCTGGAAGCTGGGCGCCCGGGGCCTGGGGGTCGTTCTGGGCGTCTGGGTCGGCCTCTTCTGCTTCGCCGACCTTATCTTGCGGCCGCGGCATGACGCGCTGATCTTCAGACCAGATGTCTTAGACGCCGCGAATGCGTCGCCAACTTTGACGGCGGCGTTCACCGCCATTGTTGCCTTCGGATTGGTTCCGATCGGTATCGGCGCGGTGCGGTTCGGCATGGATTTTCGCCGCTCCGGTCTCTTTTGCGCGTCGATTTTTACAATCGTCCTGGCCGTTCCACTCAGTTTGCTGTCAGCGAACGAGCTGAATGTCTTCAGCTATGTCGCGATGACGGATTACGTCTTTGTCTGCTTCATCCTTCTATTGGCCATCAATGTTGACGGCGACGCCATGATGCGCGCCTTCCTGGCGTCTCTCGGCCTGACCTTGGCCATTGCTATGGTTGCGGCGCTCATCGACCATGACTTCGCCTGGGGGCGGCTGTTTGGACGAACGGCGCCGAATTATTGGGGAGGCGTCGCGACGATTGTGATCATGTGTTCCTTCGTCTTCCGAAGGCGAGCGGTGAAGGTCGGGCTCGTCCTCCTGAGCCTGTTTGTTCTTTACAGCACGGAATCACGCTCCGTCCTCATCTCCTTGTCGGCCGCCCTGCTTTTGACCTGGGTCTTCTCCCTACGCTCTGCCGGCGCCGATCGCTGGTTCTGGACCATCGCCGTTCCAGCGCTGGCCTTTGTCGGCGTGGGCCTGGTGGGGCTGAGCTTCGTCGCCGACAAACTGCTGCTGCTCTCCGATCCGCTAAGGGGTCTGGGCTCCGGATTTTCCGGCCGCACCACGACTTGGCGGGAGGGTTGGGAGATCTTCTCTGCCCATCCGTGGTTCGGTGTCGGCTACAGTCAGGCCAAGCTCTATCTCTCGTCTCAACTGGCCATCCACAACGCCTGCCTCACCATGCTTGCGGAAACGGGGATTGTCGGCCTGGCCGGTTATGTCATCCTCTTTTTTGGCGCGCTCCTGCGGGGGCTCATCAAGGCCTGGGGCCGCCCGAACGACGTGAATTTGGCTCAGCTCGCTGTCCTCACCTCCTATGTGATTGGTGGAATTGCTGAGCCAGGTGGATTGCACGTGGGCAACACCCATTCCATGCTGGCTATCTTCGTCACCGCAAATCTTTGGCGCTGGATTCCCGAGTCCGACGATCGCGCGGCGTTTCTTTCAGTTTGGACAATGCGGGGGAAACGTCACGTCCCGCTTCGTGCCTCCAGCCCCGGGTAGATGCCCTTCCTCAGGAAGCTGTCACGTTGCGCGCGGCGAAGGCAGGCGGGCTCGGCAAATTTGATAGCCTCCTGCCGCTCGGCAGAGAAATCGCACCTCGCTGCCATGCGGCCCGAGCGACCACATGGGCGCCGCGCCTGTCCGAGCGCCGATGGCTGTCATGAAGAGCAACTCCGAATGGCCGCTCGCAACAGCGGCTCCGGCCAGAAGGCGCTGCCGTTCCGGAGTATCGGCGAGAAAAAAGAGATGCCTCCCCATTGCCGCCTCCATTTCCTGAGCGATCACCGTGTCGTCCACGGCGACGATCTCGGTGGGTTCCGCCAAGAGCTGGTTTAGAGCAAGCCTCCGCGACGTTTCAGCGTCGTGCAGCTTGATCGAGGCCGAGACGGCGTTGATCCAGACGCCGAAGAGGCCGCAGAGCGCGAGGCAAGCGAGGAGCGTCGTTCGCCGCCAGCCGTCGCGGGCGCCCAAGGCTTCACCGAGCAGGATCGTCATGAGGAGGTAGAGCGCCGGCGTAATCTGCAGAAGGTAGCGCGGCCCGAGCTGCAGCCCACCCGAGTTGGGAACGATCCAGGGCACTTCGGCCAGAACAATGGCGATGACCGTCAATAGGCGTCGGACGTCTTCTCGCCTTCGCACCGATGGAAGTAGCGCGAGCGCCAGCAGCACAAAGATGGAAACCGGATTATAGCGCAGGAAATTGCCGGTCAGGGCCGCGACGATGTAGGGCCTGGAGGCGCTATCCTCGATGCGGCCTAGGGCGGCTGGGTCCTCCATCTGCAAGACATGGGCGCCTAGCGGCAAACCGTAGACGACCCAGTTCACGGCGAGGACGACCGCGACTCCCGTTGCGAGGCCGGCGACGATCGCAAGGTGCGCTGTGCGACGGTCCCGGAGCCATGATGCGAGGCAAACGACCGAGATCGCGGCGACGAGGCACAACGTCTCCGAGCGGATGGCGAAGCCCAGACCACAGATCAGGCCGCAGGCGCCGGCCCGGGCGATCGTCCATCCCCGCCGCTCGGCCGTGGCTAGATAGGCCAAGCCTGGGAAAACCAACAGCAGGCCGAGGGTATGCTCCCAGAACAAGGCGCCGTAGAGCGTGACGAATGACGAAAACACAAGCAGCGAAAAGGTGACAAGCCTTACGGCGGGCCGGCTGGTCATCGTCACGAGCGTTCGACTGAAGGCGGCCCAGAAGAGGATGAGGGCTGCGACCGGGACTACAAACAGTCCCCATGCGCCGAACACAGAATAGAATGGCGTGGAAAGAGCGCAAAAGGCGAAGGGGAACGTTACGACATAGCCTAGGTGGTCTCGATAGGCGAAAGGCGGCGTGATCGGAAATAGGCCCTGTCGCCAGATTGCCTCAGCCCAGTTCGGCCCGACCACGTGCAAATGTACGTCGAGATCGCCCCGGGCGAATTGCTTGACGAGCAGGGCCTTCAGGCCCCCGTCTCCGCTGAAGAAGACTTCATCCGCCCCCATGCTTACGGCGGTGGCGAGCCAGGCCAAGCCGACTGTCCAGACGGCCACAAGGGCGACGCGCCAAAGACCTGTCGACGCCTTTGCGGGCCGCGGGCGCGGCATTTGGAGGATGAGCCTCGATCCAAACGGTTGCGTATTCGTCGAGACGCGGCGGTCTTGGTCCCGCTTCATATGTCAGCGGCCGCCGTGTGGCGCGGGGCCGGACCGGGGCGTCCGCTGTTCGGGCGGCCGATTGCCCGCGGCCGCCGGCGCCGCACCTATCCGGACATGCACCACCGCGGACCTGTCCCGATAGAGCTGCCCCATAGCGACGCCTGCGGCGGCGGCTGTGGCGTCGTCATCATACGGACCGGGAAGATTGGGCATCCCCGGGCGCCCGTCCTCGTCCCAGGTCAAGGCCGAGGAATAGGTCTTCGCACCGGCGGTTCCGCCCGCGAGCGTTGGTCGGCGCCAGGAGGCCTTGGCGGAAGTCGTCGCGACGGCGATCCTATTGCCATCGGTCCCGGCAATTCTTGCGGTGACGGCCAAGAGCCGGCCATCAAGGCTCGCCGTTACCCCGGCGTTAGGGACCGTGAGCTGAGCGTAGTCCACCCCAGGCCGCCCGCCCGCGGCATTGATCGCGCTCGCCAGGTTGGCCAGGCTGTCTCGCCCTGTCGCGCCCAGGTGCACGTGGCCTGGCGTGTTCGCCAAGCTGACATCGAATGTGTAGGTGGCGTCCCCGATCATCACTTGGTCGCCGCCGGCGAAGTTGCCGTTGACTCTCAGGATACCGACCGCGGGGCTCGCCGTATTGCGGAAACCTTGCAAGCCGCAAGACGAATTTCCGCCGCCTTGGCAGATGACGACGACCTTGCCCGGATTGCTGCTGCCCGACCCAAAAATGATCGTTCCCGCGCCTGACCCGTTCATGGGTGCGGCGTAGGCCAGCATGCCCGAAGAATCGGCCTCATCGTAGCGGTGACGGTCCACGCCGTTCAAGGTGATGCGGTTCGAGAGGTCAACTGGGCCATCAAACCAGAACGATTTCCAGACGCTCGTAGAGTAGTCCTGCGGCCACCCCATTTCGCTGATCGTGACAATGTTGTTTCGCCCGTAGTGAGCTCCGTTGCTCGCGTCTCGATAGAGTCTGGTTACATTGGGATACGCTTGGTTGGCTCCCAAGATAGAGGCGTTCAGGGTGACGATATTGTTCCCGCATCCAACGCAGGTGTAGGCGGCGATCGGCCCGGGGTCCATGGGTGACAGCGCCCCCTGCCAGCTTACAACGGCGGTGATCAGATTCAGCTGCCCTGAGTTTCGGATGCCGTCCCCGTATGTATCCTGGACAATCAGTTCGATGATATCCCCGCCAGAAAGCAGATTCAGTCCTTCATCATCGCCCGGCTTCAATCGAAATCCGCAGTACCATACCTTTCCGTGTACAACGTTTGCGGCGCCTTGCCCGTCAATATGCAGGCAGGTCCTACCGGTGACGCCGAAATCAATATCTGTGAATTTATTGTCGTAGCTGTCGATGACCATGCCGCGGCCGCCACAAGCTTGGCCGCGAACGTTGTGGTAGCTGTTCTGCCCGGCGCCGGATACGACGAGGCAATCGCCCGCGAACCCCGAAATGACGAGGTTCTCGATATGGTCGCGCGGCACCTGTGATCCTACGGTGCTGCGGGAGATGAAATCGCGATCGCCGGTCCCATTGAAGGCGTGGCTGATGTTCACGCCGCCTTGCTTGTCCAGCCAAGGATCGGCTTCGGGCATGTCGCGATAAGGCGCTCGCCCGTACTGCCATCCGCCGTAGAAGACGATCCCGGAAAGGATCAGGTTGGTCGCGTGGGCGTCGTTCACGCTGACGAGCCAGGTCGGCTCGGCGCTTGCGCTCGGCCTGACCGCCCGGACCGTGCAGCGGCCCGGCGCGATGCAGAAATAGCCGCCGTTGTTGTCAAGGAGCAGGCCTATGGAGGTGCGCTCCACCCGGCCGGGCGGGAGCGCGACCGCCAAGCCGCCGCTATCCTTGGCCGCGACGATCGCCCGATTGGCCGCAGCGAAGACCGGACCATCGTCCTCCGCCCCCAGTCTGACGCCGAGCTCGGCGGCGAAGCTCTCGAGCGTTCGCACGGCTCCGACGCCGATGTCGGGCGTCGGATCTCCTGCGGCTCGACAAGGCGCGCTTTGAGCGAATGCAAAGGCGGCCAGCAAGGCGCCGGCTATCAATTTTAAGCGCCCGACAGCTTGTAACGTGCGCCCTGGGGCCCCGACCCGTCGCATGCGCGCTGCGCAGCAGCTCTCCTGCGGCATGTCTTTGGCGGCGATGCTCAAACCCATTGCTGCAGGAAATCGGACGTCGGGCTAATGCGCCACCATTCGGCTTCTTTGCACAAGGATGAGCCGCCGACAACGCAGCAACGGCCGATCCGGCCGAGCTGCCAGCACGCTGACCGGAAGCGAGCTGCCAGGCCCTGCGCCTCCGGCTTGTACCACTCGGCAGCGTTCGGTGTTCATAATGTGGGCGGCCCTCGTGGTCGGCGCGTTAGGTGATCCGGATGGCGACATCTGACGGGTTGGTCGCCGTGCGGTATTCGCCGCTCACCGGGATGCCGGCCGCTGCTGCAGCGGCATCGTTGGTGTAGGCCGTCGTGGACGCCAGATAGGGCCGGTTCACGCGACCGCTGGGCAACCAATCCAAAGCATCGGTCCAGGTCTTGGGGCCTGTGGTTCCGCCGGAGAGTGACGAACCGCCCCAGCTTGCGTGGGCGGCAGTGGTCGTCGTGGCAATGCCGTTTTGCCATGGTCCGTTGAGGCGGCCCGTCACCGTGACGTTGTTTGAGCCATTGTCCGTTGCGGTCACGGTGCTGTTGGCCACAGTGGTCAGACTGTAATCCGTGCCGGGCGTCCCCCCGCTGGCGTTGATCGCGTGATGGAGGTTGGCCAGCGAGGCCGCTTGGGACGCTCCGACCATTACCTTGTTCGCGGGGCTCGTCGGCGTCAGGGCGGAGGTCGTGAAGGTATACACCGTCGTGCCGATCGTCACCGTTTCGGCATTCGCGAAGTTCGCCGTGGCGGTCAGAATGGCAGTCGGGAAGGTGGATTGGTTTGTGAAGCCTTGCAGCGATCCAGCGTTAGCCGACTGGATCTGCAGCAGACCGGGGTTGGCGGAATTCCCGCCATAGATGGTCGTGCCGACGTCTGTTCCGTTGAAGCCCAGCGAAAAAGTCGCCAGACCAGCATCGTTCGAAATCCAACGCCTGGATCGCGAGAACGGCGCGATGTCAATCAGATTGCCATCGAGCGCGCCGTTCACCTGGCCCTGATACCACTCGCTGATGGCGTAACCCAGGGGCTGGAGCTGAATTTGGCTATTCTGTCCAGGCGCGACACTCGCCGAGGGGATTCCAACGTTCTGTAGCAGGTAGGTCGGGAGCCGTACGTTATTGCTGCTCAGCACCTGCGCGATTATAGCGTTGTAACCTGCTCCGACCAGTTTTACGTCCGCGGTGACGCCGGGATCGAACCAACTCAGCACGGCTTGACGGCCCATCTGACCAGTAAAATTGAACTGAGATCCCGCATAGGAAGCCCCTTTGAAGCTCTGGCCCGGATCCGTCACGACTTCAATCTGCGAACCGTACGGGTCCTGCAGATAGTGGCCCGAGAAAACCACGCCGCCTGACCTGACGGTCAAATTCGCAGTCTGGCCGGCGACAAGCTTTGAACCGGAGAACCAAGTCTTGCCTCCCGTCACCGTGTTGCATCCCCCATTTGGCTCAAAGAGCCAGCCTTGCAGGCCGCTGCCACCTACGTCACAGTTGAGAAAGTGATTGTCAAAACTGTTTACGTGGATTCCGACACCCGAGCAGGCGCTGATGATGAACGAATATTCGCTTCCTCCCTCTCCTTCCAAATAAACGCCGTCATTAGCGAAATTCGCGATAATCAGCCTCAGGCTGTGGTAGGGAATGCCGGCCCCGATGGGGCTGTTCGCCTTGAAATTGCTGAATGAATTGAAGGCGTTGATAAAGTAGACCCCATGCTGCTGTGTTGGGGTCACGCCCGACGCGGTGTAGCCGAGCAGGGTGACGTCGTGCATCGTCACGCAGGTGTTGTAAGGGCTTGAAAGCTGGACGAGGGGTAGGTCTGTTCCGGTCGACTTGACAATCGACTTGTTTCTCGCCCCCTTGATGTAACAGTTGTTCGGCAACAGCAGTGTGCTGACGTTGGATGTGATGCCTGCCGGAACCCACAGAGCTTCGCCGGACGCCAGGGCGGCCTGCCAGGTCGCCGTGTCGTCGGACGTGCCGTAAGGCCCGAAAGAGGAAACTGGAACCAGGTCCGACATCTTCGCCCCCTAATGTCGCGTCGCGGTCTCAACCACAGGTTTATCTGGTCGGCGGCGCAGCTTCAAGGGCGTTTACAAATGCTAATTGATCGCAATCGTTTGGCTTGTCTCAGTGTGCTCCTGCCCCCGCCCGTCGCCACCGCTCCACCACCACCGGATCCAGAACCCGCCGCGCCACGAGCTGACGATTGCGCGGGACTGGGGAGGGCTCGAAGGGGGTCGAGACGATGATCAGGTCCCCCGCTGTCAACGGCGCCGCCGCCGCCGCGTCTTGCAGGACGGCCGTCTCCACCCCGATCGGCAGGCTCAGCACGCCGGGCCGGAGCCGCTCGCGCACCGCGGCGGGGAGCTTGGCCAGCAACGGCGTCCAGTGCGGCGGGTCGGGCAGGTGGGTGCGTAAGGGGTCGCCCCAGCGCGGGCCGTCCAGGCGCCACATCAGCGACCAGAAGCCGAGCGGATCGCTCATCACCACGACGTCACCTGGGCGCGCCGTGCTCTGCACCAGCGTGGCCGTCGCGGCCCAGCCGTCGCCCTTGGGGCGGGTCGTCTGGTCGCAGGCGCCGATCGCCAGCCACAGCGCGCCGAGCGCTCCCACCGCGGCGGCGCGCGCCCACGCGCCGGGGGCCGCCGGCCGCGCCTCGGCCGCCAGGCGGGCGAGCACGACGGCGAGGAACGGGGTGATCGGCACGAAGATGCGCTGCAGCCAGATCGGTTTCAGGGCGTAGCTGACCAGCGCCGCCAGCAGCAGCGGGGTGAACACCAGGGTGAGGATCTGCAGCCGCAGCCGCGGCATGGCGACCGCGGCATAGGCGAGCAGGGCCAGCACCGCGAGCGCGAGCCCGTCCCGCCAGGGCTCCGGCCCGAGCCCGGCGCGCCAGGGCTCAGCGCCGCCCGTGCCGGTGGCCAGGAAGCTCCAGGTGTCGAAGATCGTCCGGGCGTCCGGCGCATGGGTGTGGCCCACGGAATGGATGGCGGCGATCGCCAGCACCGGCAGGGAGAAGGCGCCCACCGCCGCCTGCGCGCCCGTCCAGGCGAGCATTCGCCGACGCTCCCCCGTCCTCAGGGTCTCCACGGCGCCCAGGATCACCAGGCCCG
>CBJNAS010000072.1:0-12139 GCA_966434565.1 uncultured Phenylobacterium sp. | reverse complement strand
GATGTTCTCGAAGAACCTACCGCTCCTCCAGCCAGCTCGCTGAGCGCATCTCCTGCAGGCGGCTCGCGGTGCGCTCGAACTCGAAAGCGCCGTCGCCCTGCGGATAGAGCTTCACCGGCTCGGCGTCGGCCAGGACGATCAGCCGGGTCTTCGCCTCATAGAGGGCGTCGATCAGGGTGACGAAGCGCCGGGCTTCCTCGCGCCTAGCCGGGGTGAGCTTCGGCACATCCTCCAGGAAGACGGTGTGGAAAGCGCTGGCGATGGCGATGTAGTCGTTGGGCCCCAGCGCCACCGAGCAGAGACTGGCGAAGGTGGCGCGCAGCAGGCCGCCTTCGGCGTGCGGCAGGGTGATCTTGCGGCCGAGCACCTCCAGCTCCGCCCCGGTCTCTTCCTGGCCGGCCAGCATCTCCTGCCAGAGATTGTCGAACGAGCGCTCGTGGTCCGCGTCGATCGGCGAAAACCATGTCCCCGCCGCGCGCAGCCGGTCGAGCCGATAGTCGTGGGCGCCGGCGACCCGGACGATCTCCAGCCGGTCCTTCAGCATGGCGATGAAAGGCAGGAACAGCTGGCGGTTGATGCCGTCCTTGTAGAGGTCGTCCGGCGCGCGGTTGGAGGTGGCGACCAGGGTCACGCCGCGGGCGAACAGGGCCTCGAACAGCCGCCCCAGGATCATGGCGTCGGCGATATCGGTGACCTGCAGCTCGTCGAAGCAGAGCAGGGTCGCCGCCTTCGCCACCACGTCGGCCACCGGCGGGATCGGGTCGTCGCCCTTGTGCTGGCCGAAGCGGGCCTTGCGCGCGGCAGGATCGCCCTTGCGCCAGGCGTCGATCAGCCGGTGGACCTCGCCCATGAAGACGTGGAAGTGGGTGCGTCGCTTGGCCGCAACCGGGACCGCCTCGAAGAACAGGTCCATGAGCATGGACTTGCCGCGCCCCACCGGGCCCCAGAGGTAGACGCCGCGCTGCGACTGGGCCTGCGACTTGCGGAACAAGGCGGCGACGCCCCTCGCCGGCGAAAGCTCGGCGAGCTCGCCCTCCAGGCGCGCCAGGGCCGCCAGCCCCGCCGCCTGAGCGGGATCGGGCCGGATCTCCCCGCGCTCCAGGCGGGCGGCGTAGGCGTCTTTGAGCGCGGAGGCCATGACCGCCCCGCCTAGCGGCGCGCGCGGCTCAAGGCAAGGAACGGCCCCAGCGCCGACGGGTTGATCGCCCTGACGACAGGAGGACCTTCCCATGCCTGATCAAGACCGGCCCGATGACGAAGACCGCAGTTTCGCGCCGAACCGGGTGTCCTCTGAGCGCGACCTTGGCGAGGGCACGCCCGCGAACGTCGATGTCCACGACCTCGGCCAGGAGGACAAGCCCGAGGCGGCCTGGGGCGGCGAGACCGAGGAGGGCGCCGTCTACTCCGCCAACCACACCCGTCGCCCGATCCGCACCGAGGCCGAGCGCGGCCAGGGCCTCAAGACCCGCAAGCTGAACAAGGACATCGTCAGCCGGCGCAGCTGAGGGCGAGCGCCGCTGGGGGCGTTCGGCTACGCCCCCAGCTCGTGCTCCACGTAGCGGTACGTCTCGCGCCTTTCGCAGGCGCAGCCGCGCATGACGCCCTTGGCGTCCCACCAGATCAGCGTCGGATAGCGCAGCTCGATTCCGCTGTCCTTCAGCAGCACCCGCAGCCGGTCTACCAAGTTGCGGCCGCTCTCCACCGCGGCGGTGCGCGCCAGGTCGCCGTCGGCGGGCGGGACGCCCGGCGCCTTCCAGGCGTCGGCGGGAACCGCCTCCCAGGCCTCCATCAGCTTCCAGTCGCGGGTCAGCCACAGCTGGGCCACCGTCGCCCGCTCGATCGGCGTCGACTTGGACAGGCCGTTGACGTCGCGCCGGGCGATCTCGATCACCCGGGTGTCGACGCCCGCCGCCTGCAGCTTGGGGAATTCCTCGGTCTTGAAGCGGATGCAGTCCGGGCAGGTGCGGAAGGAGACCATGTAGAGCGGCTTGCCGCCGCGCCCCGGCGAGACCCAGCCCGCGCTCTGCAGCAGTTGGGCGATCTCCGCCTGGTGCTTGCCGATGGTCTTCGGCCGCCAGCGCAGGTCGACGCTCCACCACGCCCACAGGCCCGCGGCGACCACCGCCAGGATCAGCAGCGCGGAGGCCCACAGCTTGAAGCGTCGCATCGCCATGCCCTCTCTAGACCATTCGCAGCCGAAGTGGACGCCGGTTCGGCGTAGCGAATGGTCCAATTCAATAACTTATGCGCATTCGCGCGGTTCATCCGAACCGCCGAATGCGCTAGGACCGAGTGGCGAGCATCAGGCGCCTTGGGCGAGTTGGCAAAGGCGGTCAGGCGGGAATCGCCTCGGGCGCATTGACGGCCGGGTGCAGGAAGCGGCCGGCGAGCGCGCCGTCGCGCAGGAAGATCGACACCTCCGCCGCGGCGCCGCTCTCGGCGTAGCGCCGCGCGAGATCGCGCGCGGCGGCCTCGGCCTTGGCGCCGGCGGAAAACAGCATCTCATTCTCGACGTTCGACGAACGAACGGCCCAGCCGTCCCCGATCGGGATGACCGATATCTTCAGAGCCATGGGTGAGCTCCTGTACTTTAGCGCGAGCCTGGCGGCGATTTTCGCGGGTGCGGTGTAATAAGAGCGCGCGACGCCTTGATGACGCCGACGCGGCGAAGCTGCGTCAGAACGATTTCCGTCCGTGTCGTACGTTACATCGCAGCATGGGCCCCTCGCGGCTCCACAGGTCCGTGTCGCTTCTACCCGGGCCGGCGGCTTCCGGCCATGCAGAAGTCCTGACATCGGACGCAGATTTCCCGCAGAGGTTGATGGGAAAGGCCGCATGCCGGTTCAGGCTCCCACCCATGTGGTGAACCGGCGTCCCAGGGCAAGGGGGACGGCCTTGCCCCATCGGGGCGGCGCGGCGCATCTTCGGCCTCGCCCATGAGCCTCGCCGCGCCCGCCCAGACCCTGCCTTGCCCCCCGGCGGCGCACATCGTCGACGTGCTGATCGCCGAGCGCGCGCCGAAACTGGCGGCGAGCCGGATTTGGCCGGCCGCGCGCCCCCTGCTCTACCGCCTGCTGGACTATCGCAAGGCCCGGCGGATGGCCGACGCGATCGCGCCCATGCCTGGCCGCGAGGCGCTGGACCACGTCTCCGGCCTGCTGGCCCTGAACGTCGAGGCCCGGTTCCTGGCGCGCACGCCGCCCGAAGGCCGGCTGGTCGTGATCTGCAATCATCCGACGGGCATCGCCGACGGGGTGGCGGCGTACGATGCGCTCAAGATGGTCCGCGACGACCTCTGCTTCTACGCCAACGCCGACGCCCTGCGGGTCGCGCCGCGCCTTTCCGAGGTCCTGATCCCGGTCGAGTGGGTGGAGGCCAAGCGCAGCCGCGAGACCGCCCGCCGGACCCTGGAGCAGACCCGCGCGGCGATGGAGGCCGAGCGCTGCCTCGTGGTCTTCCCCTCGGGCCGGCTGGCCCGCCGCCAGAGGGACGGGCGGCTGGCCGACCCGCCCTGGGCGCCGACGGCGGTCTCGGTCGCCCGCAAGCACCGCGCGACGGTGCTGCCGGTCCATGTGGCGGGGCCGTGGTCCACCCTGTTCCACCTTTTCGACCGCGTCTCCGGCGAGTTGCGCGACATCACGCTGTTCCATGAGCTGCTCAATAAGCAGGGCCGCAGCTTCCGCTTGACCGTCGGCGCGCCGATCCCGCCCGAGGCCCTGGCGGGCGACGCGGCGGAGGTCACGCTGCGGCTCAAGCATCACGTGGAGCGCACGCTGCCCGCCGATCCCGACCGGGCGTTCGCATGAGCACGGCCTTGCCCGCCATCCTCCGCCTGGCTGACGAGCCCGCCACCCAGGCGCTGGGCCGCGCGATCGCGGCCGCCTTGCGGCCCGGCGAGGCGGTCTGCCTCAAGGGACCGCTGGGCGCCGGCAAGTCCACCCTCGCCCGCGCCCTGGTCCGCGCGCTGACCACGGCCGAAGAGGATGTGCCCTCGCCCACCTTCACCCTGGTGCAGTTCTACGAGGGGGCGCGGCTGAAGGTCGCCCACTTCGACCTCTATCGCCTCTCGTCTGCGGACGAGGCTTATGAGATCGGTCTGGACGAGGCGCTGGACGAGGGCGCGGCGGTGATCGAATGGCCGGAGCGCCTGGAGGGCCGCCTGCCCCGCGACCGACTCGATATAGAGATCGCGCTCTTGGAAGATGGCGAGGGTCGGCGGGCGCGGCTGGCGCCCCATGGCGCGTGGGAAGGACGTCGAGTTGAGCTCGGATCGTGAGGCGCTGAAGGTTGCTTTCCTGGAGGCCCACGGCTTCGGCCGCGCCCGCCGGGAGCCGCTGAGCGGTGACGCCTCGACGCGCCGCTACGAGCGCCTGTATGCGCCCGGCGGCGCACGGCTGATCTTCATGGACCAGCCGCCGGCGCTGGAGAGCGCGCTCGCCCCGCCGGACGCGACGCCGCAGCAGCGCCTGACGCTGGGCTACAACGCCGCCGCGCGCCTGGCTGGCGGATCGGTGGCGGCCTTCGTCGGCGTGGCGGATTACTTGCGGGGACGGGGGCTGTCGGCGCCGGAGGTGCTGGCCCACGACATCGACGCGGGGCTGGCGGTGCTGGAGGACCTGGGCGACGGCCTGTTCGCCACCCTCGTCGAACACGGCGAGCCGGAAGTTCCGCTCTACGAAGCCGCGGTCGACGTGCAGGCCGCGCTGCAGGCTCAGGCGCCCCCCGACGTCCTGCCCGCGGACGGCCGGGCCTGGCCGCTGCTCAGCTACGACGAGCTGGCGCTGAAGGTCGGGACCGACACCTTCCTCGAATGGTGGCCGAAGTTCGCCGGGATTCCCGCCCCGTCGGCCGACGCCGTGGCCGAATGGGACGCGCTCTGGGCGCCGGTGTTCGCCCGCGGAGCGCAGCAGGCCTGCGCCTTCACCCACCGCGACTATCACGCCCAGAACCTGCTCTGGCTGCCGGAGCGGAAGGGCCCGGCGCGGGTGGGGCTGCTCGACTTCCAGGACGCCTTGCGCGCCCATCCGGCCTGGGACCTCACCCACCTGCTGCAGGACGCCCGCCGCGACATCGCGCCCGAGCTCGAGGCCGCCATGCTGGACCGTTTCCTGGAGCGCCGGCCGGGGCTGGACCGCGAGGCCTTCCTGGCCGACTACCGCGCGCTGGCCGCCGCCAACGCCGCGCGCATCCTGGGTCGCGTGTTCGCCCGCCAGGCCCTGCTGGGGCGCCCGCAGTATCGCGCCTACATGCCGCGGACCTGGCGCTACCTGGAACGCAACCTCGCCGACCCGCGGCTCGCCGGCCTGCAGCGCTGGTTCGACCGCCACGTCCCGCGCGAGGCGCGCGCATGACCCGGCCGGGCGCCACCACCGCCCCCACCACGGCCATGGTGCTGGCCGCAGGGCTCGGCACGCGCATGCGGCCGCTGACCGAGACCATGCCCAAGGCCCTGGTCCCGGTGGCCGGCCGCGCCCTGATCGACCGGGTGCTGGACGAGCTGAAGGCGGCTGGCGTCGAGCGGGCGGTGATCAACGTCCATCACTTCGCCGAGCGGATGGAAGAGCACCTGGCCGGCCGGCGCGACCTGGAGGTGGTGATCTCCGACGAGCGTGACGCCTTGCTGGATTCCGGCGGCGGCATCCAGAAGGCGCGCCCGCTGCTGGGCGAGGAGCCCGTGTTCCTGGCCAACATCGATTCCCTCTGGACCGGCGCCGGCGAGCCGCCGCTGGAGACGCTGAAGCGGGCCTGGGATCCGCTGCGGATGGACCTGCTGCTGCTGCTGGTCCCGCGCGGACGGGGGATCGGCTTCGAGGGGCCGCAGGGCTTTCTGATGGACGCCGCGGGCCGCCTCACCCACTCCACCTCGCCGACCGTGGTCACCCCGCTGGCCAATGTCGGCTTCGGGGTGATGAAGCCGCAGATCCTTGATGACCAGCCGAAGGAAGGCGCCTTTCCAATCTATCCGACCTGGCGGCGGCTGCAGGCCGAGGGCCGCCTGTTCGGCGCGGTGATGGACGCCTTCTGGATGCATGTGGGCGATCCCGCCGCGCGGGAGGCGGCGGAGGCGCGGCTCAGATGAGCGCCCTGTTCGGCCGGCCCGCGCCGCGCTGGTTCAACATCCCGGCGCATCGCCCCTTCGCCGAGGACCTGGCGCGCGGCCTGGTGGAGGCGCTGGGACCGCTGGGGCCGGAAGCGCTCTCCGTCGCCACCGTGCTGACGCCGACCCGGCGGGGCGCCCGCGCTCTGGCCGAGGCCTTCGTGGCTGCGGGCGAGGGCCGCGCCATCCTGCCGCCGCAGATGCGCCCGCTGGGCGATCTGGAAGAGGGCGAGCCGCCGTTCGAGCCCGGCGACCTGGCGCTCGGCCTGCCGGTGGCGATCGAGCCCTTGCGCCGGCGCTTCGAGCTCACCCGCCTGGTCGCCGACCACGCCGACCTCCTGCCCGGCCGCGAGCTGACAGCCGCCTCCGCCCTGGAGCTGGCCGACGCGCTGGGAAGCTTCCTCGACGCCCTGCAGATCGAGGAGATCGAGGCGGGCGACCGGCTGGCCGACCTGGTGGAGGCCGATCTCGCGGAGCATTGGCGGATCTCGCGCGAGTTCCTGGAAGCCGCGCTGCGGGAATGGCCACGGCGGCTCGCCGACCTCGGCCTGGTCGACGTCTCCCAGCGCCGTGTCCACCTGCTGCGAAGGCTCGCCGAGGCCTGGAGCCTCAGGCCGCCCGAAGGCGTGCTGGTGGCCGCGGGCTCCACGGGCACGGCGCCCGCCACCGCCGATCTGCTGAAGGTGATCGCCGAAACGCCGAATGGACTCGTCGTTCTGCCGGGCCTGGACGACAGCCTCGCGGAAGAAGCCTGGGCGCAGGTCAGCGAGCAGCATCCGCAAGGGGCGATGCGCCGGCTGCTGGCGCGCGCCGGGGTGGACCGCCAGCACGTCGCCGTCTGGCCCGCCTCCCAGGCCTTCCAGGCCCAGGGCCGCTGGCGACGGCGCGTGATCAACGAGGCCCTGCGCCCGGCGGAGGCGACCGCCGACTGGCTGGGGGTGATCGAACGGCTGCGGCTGGAGGGCTCGGCTTCCCTCCCCTTCATGGGGAGGGATAGCTCGGCGGAGCCGGGCAGGGTGGAGGAGTCAGGATCAGGCTCCATGCCCGGTGACCTGGCCCTCACTTCCCCACCCTGCTCGCTATCGCGAGCTGTCCTTCCCCATGAAGGGGAGGGAAAAGGCCGCGACCCCATCGCCGAAGGCCTGCAGGGCCTTTCCCTCGTCTGCGCCCGCACCGAGGAGGAAGCCGCCACCGCCGCCGCGCTGCTGCTGCGCGAGGCGCTGGAGACGCCCGGGATGACTGCCGCCCTGGTCGCCTCGGACCCGGCGCTGGCCCGGCGCGCGGCGGCCAAGCTGGCGCGCTGGGACGTGGTACCGGACTCCTCCGCCGGCGAGGCCCTGGCCGGCAGCCGCTGCGGGACGCTCGCAGGCCTGGTCGCCCGCGCCGCGGTCGATCCCCTCGATCCGGTGACCCTGCTGGGCATCCTGAAACATCCTGATGTGCAACTGGGCCATGCAGGGCCCGACCTCGTCCGCGCCCGCGACCAGCTGGAGCGGCGGGCGCTGCGGGGGCCGCGCCGGCGGAGCTGGGTGGAGATCGAGGGCCGCCTCGCGGATTATCCGGACGCCCTGGCCTTGGTCGCGCGCCTCCGCGCCGCCCTGGCCGGGCTCGAGCCGCTGCGCGAGGCCTTCACCGCCGCCGCCGCCGCCCGCGCGCTGGCCATGGCGATGGAGGCGCTGGCGGCCGACGCCCAGGGCCGCAGCGGCGAGCTGTGGAGCGGCCACGGCGGCGAGGCGATGAGCCGCCTGCTCGCGGGCCTGATCCAGGACGGCGCCGGCCTGCCGCCCACGAACCTGCGCGGCTTCGCCGATCTGCTCGACCGGCTGATGGAGAGCGAGACGGTGCGCACCGGCGGGGCGACCCACCCGCGGCTGCGCATCCTGGGCGCCATCGAGGCGCGGCTGGTGCGCGCCGACCGGCTGGTGGTCGCCGGCCTGGAGGAGGGCGTCTGGCCGAAGGGCGCGCCGCTCGATCCCTTCCTGTCGCGGCCGATGCGCGAGCGGCTGGGCCTGCCACCGCCGGAGCGCCGCGTGGGCCTGGCGGCGCACGATTTCGCCCAGGCCGCCTGCGCGCCCGAGGTGATCCTGCTGCACACCGAACGGCGCGACGGGGCGCCCTCAGTCAAGTCGCGCTGGCTCTGGCGGCTGGAGACCCTGGCGCGCGGCGCGGGCGTGGAGATCCCCGAGCGCCCCGAGGTGCTGGCCTGGGCCCGCGGCCTGGACGCGCCCGGAGAATACGCCCCCGCCCGGCGGCCCGCCCCCTGCCCGCCGGTGGAGGACCGCCCGGTCGAGCTCGCCGTCACCCGGGTGGAGAGCCTGACGCGCGATCCCTACGCGGTCTGGGCGCGGGACATGCTGAGCCTGCGCCCGCTCGACCGCCCGGACGAGCCGGTGGAGGCGCGGGCCCGCGGCACGGCCATCCACGCGGCGTTCGAACGCTTCGCCCTGGCCTGGCCGCGCGAGCTGCCGCCCGACGCCGCCGAGATCTTCGGCCGCCTCTACGTCGAGGCGCTCGATGCGGCCGGCATGCCGCGCGAGGGCCTGGCGCGGGAGGCGGCGCTGGCCCGCGAGGCCGCCGCCTGGGTCGCCCAGCTCGAGGGCCGCCGTAGAGCCGACGGCCGCGCCATCCACGTCGAGAAAACCGGCCGGCTGACGTTCGAGACGGCGGGGCGCCGGTTCACCGTCTCCGCCAAGGCCGACCGCATCGAAGCCACGCCCGACGGCTTCGGCCATATCCTCGACTACAAGACCGGCAAGGCGCCCTCGCAGCGCGTCGTCGACGCCGGCTTCTCGCCGCAGCTGACCCTGACCGCCGCCATCCTGGCGCACGGCGGCTTTCCGGAGATCGGCCGCCTGGAGCCAGGCGAGCTGACCTATCTGGAAGTCACCGGCCGCCGGCCAGCCGGCCGCGAGGAGCGGCGCGCTGTTCCCGGCGGCGAGGACAAGGTCCCTGACAGCCGCGAGGCCGCCGAGCGCGCGCTGGAGGGGCTCAAGCGGCTGGTCGCCCAGTTCTTCGAGCCGGACCGCGCCTACGCCTCGCGCACCGCGCCGCAGTTCGTGCGCGACCGCCACGGCGACTACGACCACCTGGCGCGCGTCTTCGAGTGGTCGACCAGCGGCGAGGAGGACGAGGCGTGATCCTGCAGCTGGCGCCCGACCCGCAGCGCGCCGCCGCCGACCCGCGGGTCTCCGCCTTCGTCACCGCCAATGCGGGCTCGGGCAAGACCAAGACCCTGATCGACCGCGTGGCGCGCCTGCTGCTCTCAGGCGCCGATCCCGAGGCGATCCTCTGCGTCACCTACACCAAGGCCGCCGCGGCCGAGATGCAGCGGCGGCTGTTCGACCGCCTGGGCGGCTGGTCGGTGATGGACGACCGCGAGCTGGCGGACGTGCTCTCCAAGCTCGAAGGCCGCCATGCGGCCGCCTACGACGCGCGCCGGCTCTCCGCCGCGCGCGCCCTCTTCGCCCGCGCCCTGGAGACGCCGGGCGGGCTGAAGATCCAGACCATCCACGCCTTCTGCGAGAAGCTGCTGCGGCGCTTTCCCCTGGAAGCGGGGATCTCGCCGGGGTTCCGGGTGATGGACGACGCCGCCTCCGCCGCGGTGGCCGCCGCAGCGCGCCGGCGGGTGGCGCACCTGGCGCTGACCGGTGAGGGCGCGGTGGCCGAGGCCTATGCGCGGCTCTCGGTGGCGCTGGACTATGGCGCTTTCCAACAGATGTTCCTGACCTTCGAGGCGCGGCGCGGCGCCCTGCAGGCCTTCTTCGGCCGGGAGGGCGGTCTCGACGGCGCCATGGCCTGGGCCTGGCGGACCTGCGGCTTCTCCGAATGGACGGAGCCCGACGCCTTCGAGGCGCAGGTCATGGCCGCCCTCGACCGAGGACTCTGGCGCGCGGCGGCTGAGGCGCTCTCGGCCGGGACGGCCACCGACCAGAAGTGCGCCGCCACGATCGCCGCCGTGGCCGCCGCGCCTGACGCGACGCTTGCCGAGGCGCTCGCCATCTTCTTCGCCGAGGGCGGGGACGGTGCGGCCAAGACCTGGGTGGCCAAGACCAGCGGCCTCAAGGCGCACGAAGGCTTGCGCGAGCAGCTGCTCGCCGAGCAGGCGCGGCTGGAGCAGGCGCGCGAAGCGCTGCGCGGCGCCCGCATCTCCTGGGACAGCGCCTGCGCGCTCACGCTGGCCCACGCCTATCTCACGGCCTACGCCCTGGAAAAGGCCTCCGCGGGCGCGCTCGACTTCACCGATCTGATCGAGAAGACCTGCGCCCTGCTGGCCAGCCGCCCGGCCGCAGCCTGGGTGCTCTACAAGCTGGACGGCGGGATCGACCACATTCTGGTGGACGAGGCCCAGGACACCGCCCCCGACCAGTGGGAGATCGTCCGCGCCCTGGCCGCCGAGTTCTTCTCCGGCGAGGGCCGCCCGCGCGGAAAGGACGCCGCGCCCCGCAGCCTGTTCGTGGTCGGCGACGACAAGCAGTCGATCTACTCCTTCCAAGGCGCCGACCCGGCCCGTCTGCTGGCCGAGACCGACCGCTACCTGGCCGAGATCGAGGCGGCCGGCCGCAAGGGCGTGCGGGCGCCGCTCACCGCCTCGTGGCGCTCGACGGCCGAGGTGCTGGCCTTCGTCGACGCAGTGTTCGCCGGCGGTCTCGCCCCGGGCCTGCAGCCGCTGCGCCATGAGCCGATGCGCTCGGAGCGCGGCTGCGTCGACCTCTGGCCGCTGGAGCGCGAGGTGAAGGGCGAGACCCGCGAGGCCTGGGACGCCCCGCTGGACGTGGAGGCCGAGGGCTCCGCCGTGCGCCGGCTGGCCGAGAACATCGCCGGCGAGATCCGTGATCTCGTCGACCGCGGCGATTCGGTGGGCGGCCGCCCGGCGCGGTTCGGCGACGTGCTGATCCTGGTGCGCAAGCGCGGCGCCCTGTTCGAGGAAATCCTGCGGGCGCTGAAGCGCGCGGGCATCCCGGTGGCCGGCGCCGACCGGCTGGCGCTCTCCGAGCACATCGTCTTCGACGACCTCTTGGCCTTGGCCCGTTTCGTGCTCTTTCCCGACGACGACCTGACGCTGGCGGCCCTGCTGAAGAGCCCCTTCTGCGACCTGGACGACGAGAGCCTCTATCGGCTGGCGCGCGGGCGACCGGGGAGCCTCTGGCGGGCCTTGCGCGAGCGGGCGGACGAGGCGCCGGCCTGGCGGGCGGCCTGCGATCTCCTGGCCCTGGCGCGCGAAACCGGGCGCGAGCGCCGGCCTTTCGAATTCTATAGCCGCCTGCTGGGCGTCCGCGATGCGCAGGGCCGCTCGATGCGCCGGCGCCTGCTGCGGCGGCTCGGCGCCGAGGCCGAGGATGCGCTGGACGAGTTCCTGGCACAGGTGCTGGCCGCCGAGCAGCGCGGCGCGCGCGAGCTGGAGCGGCTCGCCGCGGAGTTCGCCAGCCTCTCGATCACCGTCAAGCGCGAGCTGGAGGCCGGCCGCGACGAGGTCCGCGTGATGACCGCCCACGGCGCCAAGGGGCTGGAGGCGCCGATCGTCTTCCTGCCCGACGCCGCCCACGACACCGCCGGCCGTGGCTCGCCGCTGCTCGAGACGCCAGGCAAACCGGGCTGGGGAACCGGTTTCCTCTGGTGCGGGCGTGCGGGCGCCGACTGCGAAGCCTCGCGCCGGGCGCGGGAGCTGCGCGCCCGCAAGGAGGCCGAGGAGTCCCAGCGCCTGCTCTATGTGGCGCTGACCCGGGCGCGCGAGCGGCTGGTCATCTGCGGGCGCATGAAGGACATGATCATCGTGGGCGGCCGCAACGTCTTCCCCGAGGACGTGGAGCGGGCCGTGGCCAACGTCGAAGGCGTGCGGGCCGGCAACGTGATCGCGTTCGGCGTCGAGGGCCGCCGGGGCCGCGAGGCGCTGGTCGTCGTGGCCGAGATCAAGGCCGAGGACGTGGACGAGGTGCGCCAGGCGGTGGCCGGCCGGGTGGTCGACGCCGTCGGCCTGCCGGCCGGGGACGTGGTGCTGGTCTCGCCCGGCACGCTGCCGAAGACGTCGTCCGGCAAGCTGCAGCG
>CBJNAS010000071.1:0-12234 GCA_966434565.1 uncultured Phenylobacterium sp. | reverse complement strand
AGCACCGCGGCGATCAGGGCGGCGATCAGGCCGTATTCGATGGCGGTCGCGCCGGATTCGTCTTTCAGGAAGCGGGTCACAAACTTCGACATTGCTCGATCTCCTTTGTCGCGAGCAGACTGGTGAGGGATCAAGCCGGACGGCCTGCTCGCCCCGAATGCGAGATCAGGATCGGAGGACCGAGTTAAATCGAAACGAAGCGACATGGTGTACGTGAATTTCACCTTCATTGACGTCGGTTAAGCGTTTTTCAGGGCCTGGTTTATACTTTCAGTTTACCATCCGAAACTGACGTCGCCCCACGTACGCGTAAGCGCGTCTTAAGGAAGCCGCGGGATAACCGAGCGTTCGGGGCCGGTCCCCGGACCAGCGCGGGGATGGGCCATGACCTTGACGGCGGACGGGAACGGGGCCCGCGGCGCGCTGGTCTACGACCTCGTCGAGCGCGGCTTCCTGCTGCTCCTCAGCCTCGGCGCCATCGCCCGCCTGGCGCCGTCGATCGGCGAGGATCCGCATGTCCTGCTGCTGCTGATCTCCGAGAGCCTGGCGGTCGCCTTCATCCTGCTGCGCCGTGCGGCGGTCAGCACGGACCAGTCGCCCTATGCGACCGGCGTGGCCTTCCTGGGCACCGCGGCGCCCCTGCTGGTCGGCGCCTCGGGCCACGGCCTGATCCCGGTGGCCGTGGGCTTCTGGATGATGGTCGCGGGCCTCCTGCTCAACATTTCAGCCAAGGTGGCGCTGAACCGCAGCTTCGGCCTGGCCGCGGCCAATCGCGGTATCAAGCGCGCAGGCCCCTACCGCCTGCTGCGCCACCCGATGTACGCGGGCTACGCCACCACCCAGGCGGCCTTCCTGCTGCTCAACCCGAGCCCCTTGAACATCGCCATCTATGCGCTGGCCTGGAGCGTCCAGGTGCTGCGCATCCGCGCCGAGGAAAAGCTGCTGCTGGCCGATCCGGCCTACCGCGCCTATGCGGCCGAGGTGCGCTACCGTCTGGTCCCGGGCCTCTACTGAGGCCGCGTCATCAGCAGTCCGTGAAGCACGCGCAGGTGATTAGGCGCCTGCGGCCGTCTCGCGCAAACCTGTCTGCAGGCTTCTCCGAGAGGTCTGTCCCTGAGGCGCCCGTCGCGGTTGGCGGAAACCGCGGCGGGCGTATCGCATTTGCGGGCGCCCCGAGACGCGGCGGTCAGGCGAGCAGGCGATCGCGCACGCGGGCGCGGAGCGCCGGGTCCATCCCCAGCATGTCCTGCAGATAGGCGTCGATCGAGCCGTGCCGCGCCTCGATCGCCGAGAACGCGGTCTCCAGATAGGACGGGTGGACCGAGATGACGACACGGCAGGCCTCGTCCGACGGGCGGCCGCCGTGCACCCTCTCCAGCCAGATGCGGGCGCCGGCGATCCGCTCCGGACGGGCCGCGACCTCGTTGGTCAGCAGGTAATCTTCGACCATGTCATCGCGGTGCACGCCGGCGATGTGGTGGGTGAGCGCGCAGATCAGGCCGGTGCGGTCCTTGCCGGCCGCGCAGTGGACCAGCATGCCGCCCTCGCTGGCCGCCAGCGCATGGAAGTAGCGGCGGAACAGGTCGACGTGCCGCGGCTCGTAGGGCGCGCGGCCGTAGAAATCGATGGCGTGGTCGAAGAACCAGGCCGCCGACAGGTCCGAGGTCTTCAGCTGGCCGTGGAAGTCGACGAGCTGCTCCGCCTGCTCGTTCTGCACCACCTCGACGGCGAAGCCCGGCCAGCGGCGCGAGGGCTCGCGCTCGCGCTCCGAGGGCTGGCGCAGGTCGACGATGACCGACAGCCCCAGGCCGCTCAGCCGCTCCAGGTCGGAGTCGCTCGCCCAGTGGTGGCTGGCCGAGCGGAAGAAGCGGCCGCGGTGGATTCGCCCGCCGCCGGCGGTCGCATAGCCGCCGAAGTCACGGAAATTGGCGATGCCGTCGAAGTCGAGGTGGCGGGTCATGGCCGAAACTTAGCGAGGCCGGGCGGCGAAATCGAGACGCTGGGTTGAACGCCCCCTCAACGGAACGGCGGCTCGTCGAAGCTGCGCAGTTTGCGCGAGTGCAGCCGCGCGCCTTGCTCGCGCAGCAGGTCGAGGCTGGCCAAGCCGATCTGCAGGTGCTGGGCGATGGCCCGCTCGTAGAAGGCATTGGCCTGGCCGGGCAGCTTGATCTCGCCGTGCAGCGGCTTGTCGGAGACGCACAGCAGCGTCCCGTATGGCACCCGGAAACGATAGCCCTGGGCGGCGATGGTGGCGCTCTCCATGTCAATCGCCACGGCGCGGCTCTGGTTGAACCGCCGCGCGCTCGCCGTATAGCGGAGCTCCCAGTTGCGGTCGTCGGTGGTGATCACCGTGCCCGTGCGCAGCCGCCGCTTGAGCAGCTCGCCGGTTTCGCCGGTGACGACCTCGGCGGCCCGGTTCAGCGCCACCTGCACCTCGGCGATCGGCGGGATCGGGATCTCAACCGGCAGGACCGCGTCCAGCACATGGTCGTCGCGCAGGTAGGCGTGCGCCAGCACATAGTCGCCGATGGTCTGGGAGCCGCGCAGCCCGCCGCAGTGGCCGATCATCAGCCAGCACTGTGGCCGAAGCACCGCCAGGTGGTCGCAGATGGTCTTGGCGTTCGACGGGCCGACGCCGATGTTCACCAGGGTGACGCCGGGGCGGCCCTCGGCGATCAGGTGGTAGGCCGGCATCTGGTGCTTGCGCCAGGGGCCGTTGGCCACCGCCGCCTCCGGATCCGCCGTCTCGGCCGTGACCAGCACATGCCCTGCCGCCGAGAGCGCCTTGAACTGGCCGCCCGACTTCAGCTGGGCGCAGGCCCAGCGGACGAACTCGTCGACGTAGCGGTGGTAGTTGGTGAACAGGATGTAGGGCTGGACGTGCTCGGCGGGCGTGCCGGTGTAGTGGGCGAGCCGGGCCAGCGAGAAGTCGGTGCGCAGCCCGTCGAACAGGGCAAGCGGCCGCGGCGCCGCGGGATCATCGCCCTGCCAGAAGCCGTCGGCGACCTCGTCGCCGATGTAGGCGAGCTCGGTGGTCGGGAAATGGCGGGCGATCCCCGCCGCGCCCAGTTCCGCCAGCGCCTGGTCGGCGCGGCCGTCCAGGACATAGGGAAAGGGGATCTCCTGCGTCGAACGGCCGACCTCGACACTCACGTCGAAGTCTTGCTGCAGCAGGCTGAGCTGCTCGGTCAGGTAGCCGCGGAACAGGTCCGGTCGGGTCACGGTCACCGCGTAGCGGCCGGGCGCGCCGATGCGGGCGAAGGCGCGGCTGATGCGCGGAAACGCATGGCCCGCCGGCCAGGTGAGCCGCAGCTCGGGGTAGACGAAGGCCCCGCCGCGGCGGGCGTCCGGGTTTGGCGGCGGCCCGCCCTCAAGGAAGGTGCGCAAGGCCTCGCGCAGCGCCTCGACGCTCGCGCGGTGCTCATGTTCCAGCTGGTCGACGATATGGGCGGCGTCCGTCTTGGCGCTCATGCTTGCTTTTATAGCCCCGTCGGCGAGCGCTTGCGATGGCGGCGATGGTGGGGAACAAAGGCGGCTGGGCTTGGGGGGCCACGATGAACCGTCTGTTCACAGCCTTCGTCGTGGGCGCCATGATCCTGGGCGTCGCCACCGGCGCGGCGATCCATCAGTGGGCGAGCCCCGCGGGCGCCAAGGCTGCGGCCGACACCCTCTCGATCATCACCGACGTCTTCCTGCGGCTGATCAAGATGATCATCGCGCCGCTGGTGTTCTCCACCCTGGTGGCCGGGATCGCCCACATGGAGGACGCCGGCGCGATTGGCCGGGTGGGGGTCAAGACGCTGGCCTGGTTCATCGGCGCCTCGATCGTCTCCCTGACCATCGGCCTCATCATGGTCCACCTGCTGCAGCCGGGCGCGGCTCTGCATCTCGCCGCGCCGGACGCCGGCCACGGCGCCGCGGTCGACGTCTCCAAGTTCACGCTCAGGGGCTTCATCACCCACCTGGTTCCGGCTTCGATCTTCGAGGCCATGGCGAACAACGAGATCCTGCAGATCGTCGTCTTCTCGCTGTTCGTCGGCACGGCGGTGGCGGCGATCGACGAGCGCGCCCCGGCGGTGCTGGCGCTGGTCGAGCAGGTGGCGGCGATCATGCTGAAGGTGACCGGCTTCGTCATGCGTACGGCGCCGCTGGCTATCTTCGCCGCGCTCGCAGCCACGGTCGCGACGCAAGGGCTGGACGTGCTCGCCACCTACGCCCGCTTCGTCGGCGGCTTCTACCTGTCGCTGGCCCTGCTCTGGGGGCTGCTGATCGGCGCTCTGCTGCTGATCGTCGGGCCGAGGGCGTTCGCCCTGGTCGCCGCGATCCGCGGCCCCGCCCTGCTCGCCTTCTCCACCGCATCTTCGGAGGCGGCCTATCCACGTACGCTCGAGGAACTGCAGCGCTGGGGCGTCTCCCGGCGGGTGGCCAGCTTCGTCCTGCCGCTGGGCTATTCGTTCAATCTCGACGGCTCGATGATGTACTGCACCTTCGCGACCCTGTTCATCGCCCAGGTCTATGGCGTCGCCCTGAGCCTCGGCCAGCAGGTCACCATGCTGTTCCTGCTGATGGTCACCTCCAAGGGCATGGCCGGCGTGCCGCGCGCCTCGCTGGTGGTGATCGCCGCGACCCTCGCCTACTTCCGCCTGCCGGAGGCGGGGCTGCTGCTGATCCTGGCGGTCGACCACCTGCTCGATATGGGCCGCTCCGCCACCAATGTGGTCGGCAATTCGGTGGCGAGCGCCGTGGTGGCCCGCTGGGAGAAGCAGATCGAGCCGGCCGTCCTGGCCGCGACGAATTCCTAAGCGCCGTTAGCCGTCTCTCTTTACCCGGGATTCTCCCCGAGACCGCATTGTGCAGCGAGGTCCACCAAAGGGTTTGGGCGTCCGCTCGTGTCCGCTGCTTCCCATATCGACGACCTGGCCGCCCGCGTGGCAGAGCTCGAGGCCGAGCGCGCGCTGATGCTGCGCCTGGCCCGGGCGGACTCGCTCACCGGCCTTCTCAACCGTGCGGCCTTCACCGGGGCAGTCGGCGAGCGGCTGGCCATGGCCCAGGCGCTCAAGGAGCCGCTGGCGCTGTTCGTCATCGACATCGACCGCTTCAAGCACCTCAACGAGTGCCTGGGACGCACCGGCGCCGACCTGCTGCTGGCGGAGATCGGCAACCGCCTGACCGGCGACGCCACCCGCTTCGACCTGGTGGGCCGGCTGGGCGGCGACCAGTTCGCCATGGTCACCCCCGACATCGACCTCGCCCGCCGCGCGGAGCGGCTGGTGGCGATGCTCTCTCAGCCGTTCTGCGTCGCCGGCCGCACCGTGGCCCCGGGGATCAGCGTGGGCGTCGCCGTCGGCCCCGGCGATTCCGCCGAGGTGGGCGAGCTGCAGCAGTTCGCCGAGCGGGCGCTGGCCCGCGCCAAGGCCGAGGGCGGCCGCCGCTGGTCGGCGTTCGACGCGGAGCTGCGCATCGAAGCCGAGCGGCGGCGCACCCTGGCCGCCCAGCTGCGCCGCGCGATACCCGCCGGCGAGATCGAGCCCTGGTTCCAGCCGGTCGTGGCCGCCGCAGACGGCCGCATCGTCGGCGTCGAGGTGCTGGCCCGCTGGCGCCATCCGGACGAGGGCCTGCTGCCGCCCGCCGCCTTCGTGCCGATCGCCGAGGAGCTCGGCCTGATCGGGCGCATCGACGAGGCGGTGTTCGAAGCCGCCTGCGCGCGCGCCGCGGCCTGGACGGCCGAGGGCCTGATCCAGTTCGTCGCCTGCAACGTCTCGCCGCGCGACCTGCTGGACCCCGGCTTCTCGCGCAAGCTGATCGGCCGGCTGGCCAAGACCGACCTGCCGCCCACGGCGCTGACGGTCGAGATCACCGAGACCTTCCTGCTGCAGGACATGGACCTGGCGCGCCGGCATATCGAGCGGCTGGCCGCCAAGGGCGTGCACATCGCCCTCGACGACTTCGGCACCGGCTATTCGAATCTGCGGGCGTTGGCGAACCTGCCGATCCACACGGTGAAGCTGGACCGCAGCCTGATCGACGACATCGCCCGCAACCCACGGGTCTCGCGCCTGGTCAGCTCGATGATGCACGCCGCCCGTGCGCTCGGCGTCTCGGTGGTGGCCGAAGGCGTCGAGCACGAGGCCCAAGCGATCCTGCTGCGCGCGGCCGGCTGCGACCGCATGCAGGGCTACTGGTTCGCCCGGCCGATGGACGCCGCCACGCTCGAGGCGCGGCTCCATGCCAACCGCCGGGCGGCCGAGCCGGTGGCCGCGCACGCGCGGTTGCGCCTGGCGGCCCGCTGACAACCTTCAAGCCCGACCGGGGCGTCCCCATATAGACGCGGCGGGCCCGAGGCCGCCCGCGACGCCATCCGACGCACCATGCGCAACCATTTCCGCACCTTCCTGCTGCTTGCCGCGCTCACCGCGCTTTTCGTGGGCGCCGGCTATCTGATCGCGGGCCCCGGCGGCATGCTCGTGGCCTTGCTGCTGGCGGGGGTGATGAACCTCGCCAGCTGGTGGAGCGCCGACCGGATCGTGCTCTCGATGTATGGCGCCAGGCCCGTAGACGCCGCCGATCCGGACCCGGTGTTGCGCGCCTACGCGGCCGACGTGGGTGAGCTCGCCGCCCGGGCGGGCCTGCCGCCGCCCAGGGTCTACGTCATCGACCAGGCCCAGCCCAACGCCTTCGCCACCGGCCGCGACCCGCAGCACGCCGCAGTGGCCGCCACCCAGGGCCTGCTGCGCATGCTGGACAGGCGCGAGGTGCGCGCGGTGATGAGCCACGAGCTGACCCATGTGCGCAACCGCGACACCCTGACGATGACGCTCACCGCGACCCTCGCCGGCGCGGTCTCGGCGCTCGCCAACTTCGCTTTCTTCTTCGGAGGACGGGACGAGAACGGCCGGCCGACCGGGGTGCTGGGCGCCATCGTGGTGGCGGGGGTGGCCCCGCTCGCCGCCGCCCTCGTGCAGAGGGCGATCAGCCGCGGGCGCGAGTACGAGGCCGACCGCGGCGGGGCGGAGATCAGCGGCGACCCGGCGGGGCTGGCGCAGGCGCTGCGCAAGATCGAGGCCTGCGCCCGCGGCGGCTATGTGCTGCCCGACGCCGAGCGCAACCCGGCCACGGCGCACCTGTTCATCATCAACCCGCTCACCGGCCGCGGCGGCGACAGCCTGTTCTCCACCCACCCCAGCACCGAGAACCGCGTCGCCGCGCTGATGGAGCTGGCCCAGGCGGCGGCGCGGGCGCCGCGGCGGACCGAGCCGGGCCCGCATCCCGCGACGCCGGGCGGCGGGACCTCCGTGCCCCTGACGCCGACCCGGCGCGGCCCGTGGGCTTGACGGTGGCCGGTCAGCTGGCGGTCCAAGCATGGGGCTGGAAAAACAACACGGCGTAGCTCGCAACGATGCACAGGCCGATGGTAGGAGCGCCGCCGAGCAGCGCGGGCGCTTCGAGCACGATCGCGCAGCGACGCCGATCCCATCCGGTCTCGCCCTTGAAAACCAGCCGCACGAAGCCGACCCCGAAGGCGAGGAGCATCGGCAGGGGAATGAACATCGCGCATCCCGCCGCGACCGCTTCCGCTTCCCGCTTCAGGGCCGCGCTCCAGCCGAGCCGCTGCTCGTCCACCCGGAGCACCCGGACGCCGCAGAGCCATTTGCCCGGGGTCGCCCCGAACCAGCGCACGAAGGCCGCATTCATCAGCCCGCCGCCGACGGCGACGCCAAGGGCGAGGAGGTAGCCGTTGAAATTGATCCGCATCACGGCTCCCGCGACCGGCAGGGGCGGCGCGATGTGCAGTTGCGCAATGGCGACGAATAGGGCGCCGCCGGCGATCACGACGTGGTCGAACAGCCGCGCCGCAAGCCGCCGCATCGGTCCGGCGCGTTTGCGAGAATCGCCCGGCTCGTCTCGTTCTTCTTCTTCGTCGTCCTCGGAGGACTCCTCGGCCACTTCGTCGTGGCCGTCCCCGCCGAAGCTGCGCGGGCACGGGCTAGGATCGTAGGGGCTCGTGGGGCTGCGCGCGCCCGCTTGCTGGCTGGCCACCTCTTCGGAGTTGAACCAGCCGATGTCGCGGAACCGCGGGTCGGCGTCGATGGCCCGGCCGAGCGCGGCGAGGATCTCGACGAAGTCGTCGTCCGGAGGCCGGGCCTTGCCGAACCACGGCTTGTAGCCCGCGGGCCCGAAGACCTGCACCAGGACGCCATGGATGACCGTCACGAGGCAGCTCGCCTCGATCGCCTTGTATCGGAAGCTGAATTCCCAGCCGTGGTCGCCGGCGCTCCGGACCGCCCCCACTGCGCAGCCGAGGTCCGCGAGGATCGCGGCCATGGCCCTGGCGACGCCACGGCCTGGCAGCCGGACAAAGACGCCGTTCGCCTCGACGGCGTCGTAGGGCATGTCGCAGCTGAACTCGAGTTTCGTCCGCAGCATCACCACCCCCGCTGGTTGTTTGGCGATATGCTGCCGAGGGCGCCGAAAGCCGTCGGCGGCGCCGCGATCGCTGCCCTGGTCGCCGGCGGTGTCCCGTAGAGGACGCGCTCGACCGGCCCGTATCGCGTCCACCCCAGCTTGCGCCCGCTCCAGCCGCCGCCCCCGAACTCTGCCGAAACTCGGCCGCCGTGATAGCTGTCGTCCAGTCCATAGTGCTGCCGATAGAACTGGCCCCGCTCGACTCCGACCGGGCTCACCACATTGAAGGGGCTGTCGACGAAGGCCTGCGGGACCCGCGCGTCGCCGAAGACCTTCTGGGGAAGTTGCGGCGCTCCCAGACGCTGCGCCGCGTCCTGGACGACCGGAACCTGGCGCACCATCTTGGCGCGTCTGGGCGCGATCGAATGATGGCCCATGGTCACGAAGTCGCGCTGGGCCAGATAGGCAGCCTGTTCGGGCGTGGCGCCCATCTTGATGTATTTCGCGGGACCCTTTCCGAGCAGGGCCAGCTCGGCGGCGCCCTTGATCTCCCCGGCCACGGGCAGGAGGGTCGTGCCGACATGGTACAAGGCCTCGCCCTGGTTCATGCCGATCCCGAAGCGTCGTCCGAATTCATCGGAGACGGAAGCTCCGGCCGGCGTGGCGCTCGGGTTCAGATCCCTGTTCCATTGCGCCCCGGTTCGCAGGACGTCGCCCAACAGCAGGCTCGGGTCTGAGCGTCGGCTTCGGACGTAGTCGGCCGCATCGTGCGCGGCGTCGGAAACCGCGCGATACGCATTCGGATTGGAAGTTATCAAGCCCCCTGCGAGGCTCACGCCATCGGCGATCGCCTGGAAGTCGTGGACCAGGCCCCGGGCGGCTCCAAGGGGTTGGCCGAGTCGGCCGGCGAGATCGCCTGCAACAATCTTCGCCGCCGGATTTTGGTCGAGCCCGCGTAGACCGCGGCTGACCAGGTCCTCGGATTCGGCGTTCCGACGCTCCGCCTCCAGTTCGCGGCGTCTGCGCGCGACATACTGCGCTCGATTTTCCATACCTGCTCCACCAGACCTCGACCAGACGGCCGGGGGTTAGCCGCCCTGCAGCCAAGCTTGGGCTGGTTTGCGCGTCCGTCAAGAACAAATTGAGAACATTTGGATAAACTATCGAACCCCTTGCCCCCCGCGGTGAGGCGCGCCCCCCTGCCGCAAGTAGGGGACGAAAGCCGGACGGCGCAGGTGTGACCATGGCGCTTCCCCATTGGGAGCGCACTCCGATGCACCGGACTCTATGCCTGCTCGTGGCCGCCGCCGCCCTGGCCACGGCCGCCCCGGCCTTCGGCGACGCCGGCGGCCCCTACCACCTCGACGCCAAGGGCAAGTGCCACGACGTCAAGGGCGGCTTCGTCAAGACGGCGATGTGCAAGGCCTCCTCGAACACCGCGATGTCGGGCGGCGCCATGTCGGCGGGCTCGGCCGGTAAGACGGCCAGCACCACCGCCCGCACCGGCGGCCACCCGACGTGCAAGAAAGGCAAGCCCTGCGGCAACTCCTGCATCGCCATGGACAAGGTCTGCCACAAGTAGGCGGCGGGGTCAGGCTTGGTCGTTCGCCGGTTCCTCCACGGCCTGGAGTCTGGCGCAAGAAGCTTCGCTGAATGGCCCGCCTGGCCAGCTGGCGCCGGCGCGTTCCGACAGGATCTCATGCTCATGGAACCAGCCGAGGTCGTGGAAGCGCCCATCGGCGGCCAGGGCCTCGCCAAGGTGGGTCATGAGGTCGATGAAATCGCGGTGCTCCGATCCGAAGATCCGCCACTTGGCCGAGAGGTCCTTGAAAACCGCCAGATAGCCGGAGATCAGGCTGACCTGACACCAGAGCCTCAGCTTCCTGTACCGGAACCG
The DNA here is from genome assembly GCA_966434565.1 of uncultured Phenylobacterium sp. Taxonomy (GTDB): domain Bacteria; phylum Pseudomonadota; class Alphaproteobacteria; order Caulobacterales; family Caulobacteraceae; genus Phenylobacterium. The sequence goes on along the minus strand of CBJNAS010000071.1, from coordinate 1,934 downwards.
GAAATCCCAGCCCCGGTGACCGGCGCTCTCCACCGGCTGCACCGCGCAGCCGAGCCGCGCCAACATCTCGGCCAGGGCTTCCGCCACGGGCTGGCCGCCGAGTTGGATGAAATCCGTCTCGCTCTCGATCTGGCCCGTGGGCAGCTCGGAGGTGAACTCCGCGAAGGTGCGGAGGCTCATGGGTGGGGCTCGTCGGGAAGGAGCTGTGCGGCGGGCCAGCCGAGACCCGTCAGCAGCCCAAGGCCGGCGGCTTTGGTTTGCCAAGGCGTTCCGTACCACGCGCGGACGGCGGGACCGTACTTGGTCCAGCCCAGATCCTTGCCGCTCCAGCCACCGCCACCGAAGACCTTTTTCACGGGCCCTCCGTAGTAGTTGGGGTCGATTGCGTAATGGTAACGGTAGAATGCCCCCTTCGGCGTGCCTGATGGGGGCAATTTCTTGTTGAAGACGCTCTCGACGATGGTTTTGGGATAGGGGCTCCCCCAGGGCAGTTTCACCGAGCGCGGAATTGGCGCGTGGCTCCCCATTCCTGAGTACGGCTCCGCCATATAGTCCACCATCCGTTGAGGCGCGCCGGCCGGGAGGTAGTCGGAAGCGCCGGCGCCTTTCGAGAGCGCCCGAAGTTCGGGGATGCTACGGAATTCGGCAGCTCCGCCGAGGCGCCGACGCCGAAGACACCCTCGCCGACATTCATGCCCGTCTGAAGCTGATTCGCGAATTCGCCGCGGGCGCTCGGTCCCAGAGGAGCAGCTCCGGGGTGAAGATAGACGTTCGATCCGACACTAACGTGCCGGAAGTCGCTGCCGATCTTCGAAGGATCGGCCCAATGACTGGTGAGATAATCGAACCCTCTTTTGCCGGCTCGGAACACGTCGTCCCACGCGGCTTGGCCTGCGGGAGAATGGTAGGCATCAGACGGATCCATTAGACGGCCGACAAAATTGGCGGCATTCACGCCGTCCCTCGCCATGTCGAACGCGCCGCGAGGCACGCCCAGGGCGAGTCCCGTCAGTGCTCCAGCTTGGCCGGAAAGTCGTCTCTCCGCCTCGTCTGGGCTTGGCCATCTCCATCCGGCCCGCGCCGCTTCGGCGGCCTCGGATTGCCGCCTTTGCGCTTCGTTCTCGCGTATCTTGCGCGTCAAATCCTGCGTTTTGGGATTCGCCACAGCGTCCGTTCCTTTGCCCGCCACCAGAGGGCAGTGTCAGCGCGCACTCCTGAATGGTGAGGGGGTTCGGTCCGAAGTCAAGAACAAATAGGGAACACTTGGGGCCGCAGGAGCCACGCAGGCTCAGCGGGCACCATGAGCGCGGCTCCAGAACCAGATTCCGGCTGATCTGAAAAATAGGCTCGGGGGCGCGGTTTGCCCCCTCCCCCTCACTCCGCCTGGAGCACGCCCTCCCCGCGCCTGACCATCATCCGGTCGAACTCGGCCCACACCCCCTCGGCGCCGTGCCATTGCCCGCGGGTGGCGGCCTTGGAGTATTCCGTCGAGCGGGCCTCGAAGAAGTTGGCGTGCTCGACGCCGGAGAGCATCGACTGCAGCCAGGGCAGCGGGTTCTCCTTGATCCCGTAGACCTCCGGCAGCTGCAGCTGGCGCAGGCGCCAGTCGGCGATGAAGCGGATGTAGGACTTGATGTCCTCGGGCGTCATGCCCTGGATCTCGCCCGCCTCGAAGGCCAGGTCGATGAACTTGTCCTCGAGGCCCACCACGGTCTTGCAGCAGTCGACGATGTCGTCCGCCACGGACTGGGTGACCGCGCCGGTCTCCTTGTTGAAGGCGTGGTAGAGCTTGACGATGCCTTCGCAGTGCAGGCTCTCGTCGCGCACCGACCAGCTGACGATCTGGCCCATGCCCTTCATCTTATTGTGGCGCGGGAAATTCATCAGCATGGCGAAGCTGGCGAACAGCTGCAGCCCCTCGGTGAAGCCGCCGA
>CBJNAS010000070.1:0-12247 GCA_966434565.1 uncultured Phenylobacterium sp. | reverse complement strand
TTCATCAGCATGGCGAAGCTGGCGAACAGCTGCAGCCCCTCGGTGAAGCCGCCGAACATGGCCAGCGTCCGGCAGATGTCGGCGTCCGTGCCCACGCCGAAGCTCTGCATGTAGTCGTGCTTGTCGCGCATCGCCTGGTAGTCGAGGAAGGCCGTGAACTCGGTGTCGGGCATGCCGATCGTCTCGAGCAGCAGGGCGTAGGCGGCGATGTGGATCGTCTCCATGTTGGAGAAGGCCGCCAGCATCATCTTCACCTCGGTGGGTTTGAAGACGCGGGCGTAGCGCTCCATGTAGTTGTCGTTCACCTCGACGTCCGACTGGGTGAAGAAGCGGAAGATCTGGGTGAGCAGGTTGCGCTCGCGGTCGTTCAGCTTGGAGGCCCAGTCCTTCAGGTCCTCGCCGAGCGGGACCTCCTCCGGCATCCAGTGGACTTGCTGCTGCTTCTTCCAGAAGTCGTAGGCCCAGGGGTAGCGGAACGGCTTGTAGGCGTAGGAGGGGGTGAGCAGGCCGGGCAGCTGGCGGACGTTGGGCTTGGTCACGGTGTTTCCCCTCGGGCGGAATCGCTGACGCTGGAACGACGACATGAGGGTATCAGGAGGCCCGTCAACATCTAGCGTCAAGTTGGCGCGGGTTCCCAAGATGTTGTGAACAAGCCTGGGGACGAAAAGATGGCGGCCCGGGGCTGCAGGGCTAGCCGGAACCTGCGCGCCGGCTTAGGACCAGGGCATGGACGACCGCCCCGACCGCGCCCGCGCGCTCGCCGATGAGGCCGAGCAGCTGCACCTGGCCGGCCGTCTGGAGGCGGCGGAGACCCGCTACCGCGAGGCGGTGGCGCTGGAGCCCACGGCGACGCGGCTGCACAACCTGGCCACTCTGCGCCAGCTGGTCGGGGACTTTCCGGCCGCCGAGGCGCTGTTCCGCCAGGCGCTGGCCCTCGATCCCGGCCACCTCCGGGCGCAGGCGCAGCTGGGCCTGGCGGTGCTGGGCCAGGGGCGGCTGGCGGAGGGGTTTTCCCTGTTCGACGCCTGGCGGCGCATCGCCGACGGCACGGTCAAGCCGGCCCCCGACATCGGCGTCCCGCTCTGGCGCGGCGAGGACGTGACCGGCAAGAACCTGGTGATCTGGGGCGAGGAGGGCTTCGGCGACCAGATCATGTACGCCCGTTTCGCGCCACTGCTGGAAGCGGCCGGCGCCAAGGTCGGCTGGGTGTGCCATCAGGCCATGCTGCGGCTGGTGCGCGAGGGCCTGGGCATGCGGGCGGTCGCCGCGGGCGGCGAGGTGCGCATCGTCGGCGCGGACTATCTGGCGCCCACCAGCCGCCTGCAGGTGGTGTGCATGCGGACGCTCGCCGCGCCGCCGGCGACGCCCTCTCTGCGGCCGCCGCCGGCCAATGTGGCGCCCGGCCTGAGGTTAGGGGTGATGGCGCGTGGAAATCCCGCCCAGGCCAACGACCGCTTCCGCTCGCTGTCGCCGCGGGCCGCCGCCGCGCTGATGGCCCTGCCCGGCGCCGTGAGCCTGGCGCCGGAGGACACGGGCGCGCGCGACTTCTGGGACACCGCCGGGATCATCATGGGGCTGGATCTGGTAATCTCCGTGGACACTTCGGTCGCCCACCTGGCGGGCGCGCTCGGCAAGGCCTGCTGGGTGCTGCTCCCGGCGGTGGCCTGCGACTGGCGCTGGGGCCAGGGCGGGACATCGACGCCGTGGTATCCCTCGCTGCGCCTGTTCCGCCAGAGGACCTATGGCGACTGGTCGGAGGTGCTGACGCAGATCGAGGCGGCTTTCGACGCGCGATCGCGCACGTCAGGTTGACCCACCAACTACACGGAACAGGATGAGAGTAGATAGACCGGCCGATGGCCGATCAGGAAATCATCAATGCCGCGCCCTCGCATCCGGCGCAGACGCTCTTCCGTGTTTTCCGTGTATTCCGTCGTCCCATCCAAAAAATCAGTGCAGCCGGAACTCGCCGTCCAGCGCCTTGATCTCGGCAGGCTTGATCAGCTTGCAGTGCGCGACACTCACCTTGAACAGCGGGCCCTCCAGCTTGCGGGCCCAGAAGTCCAGGAATTTCCGCAACACCGGAAACTCCGGGAACAGATCGTACTCCTGCCAGATGTAGCTCTGCAGCAGCGCCGGGTGGTCGGGCATCCGATAGAGGATTTCCGCCGTGGTCAGGCTATAGCCCTCAAGCTGCTTGCGAAACTCAGGCGACGGCGTCATCAGCAACCTCGCGACCGTTGGTCCAGGCGCGGCGCGCGAAGACGCCGCGCAGACTTCGACTATGCCCGATTCGCCATAAAGTTCCATACTTTCAACTTGTTAGCACTCGCCCGAAAGCGTTGCTGCCAATCAGCCCCCGAACGGCCTGGGCTGCAGGCGGATCGGCACGGGCGCCGGCAGCCAGGTCCAGCCCCGGCGGGCGATCACCTGGTTGCTCTCCTTCGCCTCGCGGCCCGGCCCCAGCGACCAGGTGATGTGGTAGGTCGAGCCGTCCGGCCGATCCGTGCTTCCGGCTATTCTCACCACCAGGGCCTGGACACCCCGCCCGTCGTCGGCGACGCCCAGCACCTCGCCCTCGGTCTCCGTGGGCGGCGCGGCCTCGCAGTCGCCGAACTTCTGCGTCACGTGATGGGCCACGACCTCGGCGTAGCGCGGCGGGATGCGCGCCAGCAGGGCCTCCCGGTCGTCCGGGTGCAGCAGCCAGCCGGTGTAGAAGCGCCTCGGATCGCTCATCTGGGATCGCTCATGCCGCAAACAGCTCCGGCCGGCGCACCTTCAGCGACAGGATCAGCGCCAGCGTCTTCAGGTCGTCGATCCGATGCTCCTCCACCGAGGCCCAGAGCTGGGCGAGCGGAACCTCCATGACCGTGATGTGCTCCTGCTCGTCCGCCACCCCGCCGCCCTCGGCCACGCGGTCGCGCGCGGAATAGGGAGCCAGGAAGAGGTGCAGGCGCTCGGAGGAGACGCCGGGCGAGGCGTAGGGCGCGCCCAGGGGCTCCAGCTCGCCGAGCTGCACGCCGGCCTCCTCCAGCGCCTCGCGGCGGATGCAGGCCTGGGCGTCTTCGCCGTGGATCATGCCGGCGATCGCCTCCAGCAGCTCCGGCGGCCCGTCCGACCAGATCACCGGCGCGCGCGGCAGGCTGACCATCAAGGCGGTGCGCCGCACCGGATCATAGGGCAGCACCGCCGCCCCGTGGCCATGGTGCTCGATCTCCCGCTTGAAGGTCGCGCCGTCCGGCGCAGCGAGCGTCGCCAGGATCAGGGTGACGTAGCCCTGGTACACCGTCTCCAGGCTGCGGAGCTCAACGGGCATGACGCCTCCTTCGTGCAGGGCGGAACCCGTCGCACGGGCGGACGGTTGCGGCTAGCCGGGCTCCGAGCGCGGTGATCTGGCCCCGAACGTCCCCACCCTGGCCGCTTCGCGGCCCTGTCCCTCCCCATGAAGGGAGGGAAGAGTTCCAGCCCTCACTCGGTCAGCTTGCCGCCTTCGGCCGCCAGCCTTTCCAATCGCGCGGCCGGCTTGTACCTCTCGCCGTACTTTGCTTCGAACTCACGCAGCTTGGCTACCACCTTGCCCAGGCCGATCTGGTCGGCGTAGTGCATCGGCCCGCCGCGGTCGACCGGCCAGCCGTAGCCGTTGATCATGGCCACATCGATGTCGGAGGCGCGGATGGCGACTCCCTCCTCCAGCACCTTGGCGCCCTCGTTGACCTCCAGAAAGAGGCTGCGCTCCAGGATCTCCTCGTCGGAGATCTCGGCCGGCGCGCCGCCCCCGGCGCCCCCATGGGCCTGGCGGTAGTCGTCGATGATCTTCTGCGCCGCCGGCGACGGGCTGGGATTGCGCTTCTCGTCGTAGTCGTAAAAGCCGCCGCCGCCCTTCTGGCCGCGCCGGCCCGCCTCGACCAGGAAGGCGCGGATGGTCTTGGTCCCGGGCGCGTCGGGGATCACGTCGAGGCCCACCAAATCCCACATGGCGTAGGGCCCCATCGGCAGGCCGAAGTCGTAGAGCACCTTGTCCACCCGCTCCGGTGAGAGGCCCTGCAGCAGGAAGGCGTCGACCTCGGCGAGGCGCGGGGCGGCCACGCGGTTGGCGATGAAGCCCGGCCCGACGCGGGAGATGACCACCGTCTTGCGGATCGCCTTGCCGACGTCCAGCGCGCTCGCCAGCGTCTCCACCGAGGTCTTCTCCCCGCGCACGATCTCCAGCAGCGGCATCACCTGGGCCGGCGAGAAGAAGTGCAGGCCGATGCAGTCCTGCGGCCGGCCGGTGGCCGATGCGATCTCGTCCAGGTTCAGGAAGGAGGTGTTGCTGGCCAGGATGGCGCCCGGCTTGGCGATCCGGTCGAGCTTGCCGAAGACGTCCTTCTTGACGTCCATGTTCTCGAACACCGCCTCGATGATCAGGTCGCAGTCCGAAAGCGCCGAGAGGTCGAGCGCGCCGGTCAAGAGGTCCATCTTCTTCTTGGTCTCCTCCGGCCTGGCCCCACGCGAGCGCTCGTAATTACCGCGGATCACCGAAATCCCGTGGTCCAGCGCCGCCTGCTTCATCTCGACGATGGTCACCGGCACGCCGGCGTTCAGGAAGCACATGGCGATGCCGCCGCCCATGGTGCCGGCGCCGATCACGCCCACGCGCTTCACCGGCCGCTTCTGGACGTCGGCGGGAACGTCGGGCGCCTTGGCCGCGGTCCGCTCGGCGAAGAAGTAGTAGCGCCGGGCGGCGAACTGCGCGCTCATCACCAGCTCCATCAGCGCCTTGGCCTCGACCGCCTTGCCATCGTCGAAGGGCAGGTTCACCGCCGCCTCGGTGCAGTCGATGATCTTGCGCGGCGCGATGGCGATGCCGCGCGCGAAGCTCTTGCGGAACGGCTCGTAGACCTCGCCCTGACCGCGGAAGGGGGCCACCTTGTCGTCGCGATCGCGCACGCGCACCACCGGGCGGTTCTCGGCCAGCACCTTGCGGGCGAAGGCGAGCGCGCCCTCGCGCAGGGCCCCTTCGGTCACCAGTTCGTCGACCAGTCCCAGTTCCAGCGCCTGCTGCGCGCCAATCGGCTTGCCGGTGGTCTCCATCTCCAGCGCCTTCTGCGGCCCGATCAGGCGTGGCAGGCGCTGGGTTCCGCCCGCGCCGGCGAGGATGCCCAGCGTCACCTCGGGCAGGCCGAGCTTCGCCGAGGGAACCGCCACCCGCCAGTGGCAGGTCAGCGCCATTTCGAGGCCGCCGCCAAGCGCGGTCCCGTGGATCGCCGCGATCAGCGGAACCTGCGCGGAGTCCATCACCTGCTGGACCTCGTCCATGGTCGGGCTCTGGAACATGTCGGTGAAGTTGGCGAGGTCGGCGCCGGCGATGAAGGTGCGGCCCTCGCAGATCAGCACCACGGCCTTGGCGTCGCTGGCGAGCGCGGCCTTGAAGCCGTCCATCATGCCTTGGCGCAGCAGGATGGAGAGCGCGTTCACCGGGGGGGAGTTGAGCGTCAGGACGGCGACTTCGCCGTCATGGCTGAGGTCTGTCACGGCGTTGATGGCGGTCATGGGCGCGCGATCCTGAACTGAGTTCCGAAGTGTGACGGATTGGCCGCGGAGTGGGGCGCCGTGTCAACGCCGACCCAAGGTAATACGGTCCGCAGAGAGCCTGAGTGCGCTATGAGCTTTGGCTACTAGGCCGTCCGAGGAGCGTCGTTTGAACGAGCCCGCGTCGAAAGCGCCGCGCCGCAGCCGCCTGCGCCTCGCGCTGGCGATCGCCGGCGTGGCCCTGGCGATCGTCGCCCTGCTGCTCTACGCGGCGCGGCGGACGCTGGCGCGCGAGGCGCTGGTCGCCTGGCTGCGCGCCCACGGCGTGGCGGCCTCGGCAGACGTCGAGGGTCTGGGGTTCACCGACGTGACCGGCTCGCTGGCGATCGGCGATCCGCGCCGGCCCGACTTCACCGCCGAACGCGCCGAGGTGGGCTACGGCCTTCGCGGGCTCTCCCTGGAGGTGCGTTCGGTGCGCCTCGTCCGTCCCGTGCTGCGCGCGCGCTGGCATGACGGTCGCTTCTCCGCCGGCGCCCTCGACCGGCTGATCGCCGAGCTGCGCAAGGGGCCGCCCAATCCCCAGGCGCCGCAGCCGCGGATCGAGATCGAGGGCGGGCGGCTGCTGCTCGCCACCGACTACGGTCCGCTGCAGCTCGACGCCGACGCGGTCCTGGCGGAGGGCCGGCTGCAGCGGCTCACCGCCCGCGCCGCCCCGGGACGGCTTCGCGGACGCGGCGTCGACGTCGGCCTGGGCGCCGCGACCCTGACCGCCCAGGCGGCCGGCCCGCGCCTGGAGCTCAGCCTTGACGCGCCTGTGGCGAGCGCCGCCTGGGGTCCCCTGGCCGTGGCCAACACCCGGCTCCGCTTCACCGCGGCCGGCCCCTATCCGGACCTGGCCCGCAAGCACGAGCAGGGCTCGGTGGCGGCGCACGCCGAGCTCTCCGGCGGGCGGATCGCCTGGGCCGGCCAGACGCTGCGGAACGGGCTGGTCTCGGCCGCGCTGACCGGCGATGTCGCGGGTGGGCTGGAGGATTTCGCGCTTACCGGCCGCGCGGTCGCGGACCTGCGCGCCGGGGCGGCGGAGGCGGCCGGCGGCACGGCAGGGCCCGTGCGCGCTGCGGCCAGCGCCGAGGACCTGAGCTGGACGCGCAAGGGCGGCGATGTCGTGCGCGCGAAGCTCGCGCTGAACGCCAGCCTCGACAGCTTCACCCGGCCCGATATGAAATTCACCCAGGTCCAGGCGGCGCTCCAGGGAAAAGCCGGGTTCGCCCATGGACGCGCGGACTTCGACCTCGCCGCCCATGCCCTGGGACATGCCGCCTGGAGCGGGCTGGGCGCGCCCGTGGCGACCGATTCCGCCGACATCGTCGCCCTGAAACGCGCCGCCCGCGGCTTCCGCTTCGCCGCCCCCGGGCTGGCCCTGCGCGGCGCCGGTGGACAGCTGGGCGCGCGCCTGCTGGAGCCGGTGCGTCTCGCGCCCGACGCGGGCGGCGCGGTGACGCTGTCGCCCGCCGGCGCGGGCTGGCGGCTGACCGTGGCGGGCGGCGGCCTGCCGCGGATCGACGCCGCCGTCGACCGCTTCGCGCTCGCGCCCGGCGGGGCGGTGGCGCACGGCCGGATCCAGGCCGCCCTGTCGCTCGGGCCGGCGGAGGGCGGGGTCTACGATGCGGCGGGCGAGCTGCGCCTGGCGAACGGCGCGATCGCCTTCGCCGGCGAGCGTTGCGCCGAGGCCTCCGCCCAACGCCTGAACTTCGGCCAGAACGACGTGCGGCGGTTCTCCGCCCGGCTCTGCCCGGCCGGCCAGCCGATGGTCAGCCTTGCGCACGGCGACTGGCGGATCAGCGGCCGCGCCGAGGACGTCTCCGGCGAGGCGCCCTTCCTGCAGGCGAAGCTGGCCAAGGGCGCCGGCGCGCTCGACCTGGCTTCCGTGCGCGGCGAGCTGCGGGCGCGCCTGGCGGTGGACCACGCCGAGGCTTCGGACGCCGCGCCGGAGAGGCGCTTCAACCCGGTGCAGGTTGTGGGCGAGGCGCACGCGGCGCGCGGCCGTTGGGACTCGGCGCTGTCGGTCCGCGACCCGGCCGGCCGCCAGATCGCCCGCATCGCCATCCGCCAGGAGGACGCCAGCGGCAGCGGCCGCGCGGACATCGAGACCGGAACGCTGCATTTCGCCCAAGGCGGCCTGCAGCCAGCCGAGCTGTCGCCGCTGGCCGCCGCGATCGGCGCTCCCGCCGAGGGCGAGGCGCGCTTCGCCGGCGGCTTCGCCTGGAGCGCCAAGACCCAGGCGAGCTCCGGCGTGCTGGAGATCCCGCGCCTCGACTTCAAGAGCCCGCTCGGCAAGGTCAGCGGGCTCGCCGGCCGGGTCGTCTTCTCCAGCCTCGCGCCCCTGGTCGCCGCGCCGGGCCAGACCCTGACCGCCCCGGCCGTGGCCGCGCCCGCCGCGCCGCTCACGCAAGTCCGCATCGTCTTCGGCCTGACCCCGGAGGCGATCCAAGTCACCGACGCCCAGGCGGCCGTCGGCGGCGGCGTCGCGCGGATCGAGGGCCTGCAGATCCCGCTCGCCAAGGACCAGCCGATCCACGGCGTGCTCGACCTGCAGGGCGTGCAACTGCACGACCCTGTGGAGGCCTCGCCATTCGGCGACAAGGTCGATCTCGACGCCCGGGTCAGCGGGCGCGCGCCGTTCACCGTCGAGGGGGGCGACAAGGTGCGCGTCGCGGGCGGCGCCCTGCGCGCCATCCAGCCCGGACGGCTGTCGATCCAGCGCGCGGCGCTCACGGGCGTGGCCGCGCAGGGGGCGGTCGCCGCGCCCGGCGTCCCGGCCGCCGCCGCGCCCAAGGCCTCGACCGACACCTTCAGCGACTTCGCCTACCAGGCGATGGAGAACCTGGCCTTCTCCACCCTCACCGCGACGGTCGACAGCCGGCCGGACGGGCGCCTCGGCGTGATCTTCCACATCGTGGGCCGGCACGACCCGCCGCGGCACGAGGAGATCCGGCTCTCGCTGATGGACCTGATCCAGAAGCGCTTCATGGGCCGGCAGCTGCCCCTGCCTTCGGGCACAGGCGTGGACCTGACGCTGGACACGACGCTGAACCTGGACGATCTGATGGACCAATGGCTGCACGGTTCAGCTCAGGTTCAGCCGTGAGCGGCCAAAGACAGGGCGTCGACGCAGATGGAGACGAGCGCATGACCGGCCGGGCGCCAACGATGGCGGGCATCACCGCGGTGCTGTTGATCAGCGCGGCCTGCACGCCGACCGTTAAGGTGGAGGTCCAGCCGATCACCATCTACGCCAAGCTGGACGCCGACGTTCGGCTGCACCTGGATCAGGAGGTCAAAGACCTGATCCAGAAGAACCCCAACCTATTCTAAGGCCGAGACGTGATGCAGACGCGAAACATCCTGGGCGTGGGCGCGGCGGTTCTGGCGGCCCTGGCGCTTCCTGTGGCCGCGGCCGCCCAGTCGGCGAGCGCCAAGGCGGCCGTCGACTCCGCCAAGAGCGCGGGGATCGTCGGCGAACAGGCCGACGGCTACCTGGGCTTCGTCACCGGCGCGGCCGATCCGGCCTTGCGTCAGGCGGTGGCCGAGATCAACGCCGGCCGCGCCGAAGTCTACCGCGAAGCCGCCGCCAAGTCGGGCGCCTCGCCGGAGGCGGCCGGCGCTTCGGCCTTCGTCAACGCCATCCAGCCCCGGCTCAAGCCCGGCCAGTTCTACAAGCCGAACGGCGGCGGCTGGGTCCGCAAGTGAGCCGGCGCTTTCCTCGTTCCTAAGGCGCGAGGGCTGCGAGCGGGATCGGCGGGATGAAGGGCGTGGTGGTCAATCACGCACTCGGCCGGGTGACGGTGATCCACGAGAACGGCCGCGCCTCGACCATCTCCTCGTCGGACCCGCCGTTCGCGATCAGCCAGAGACAGTCACCTCTCCCGTCGCGCCTGCGGCGGGCCCCCTCCTCTCCCCCGAGCGAAGCGAGAGAGGGAGAGGGGCTCGGCTGCGCGGGCGAGGTGAACTATCGGGCCTTCACCCGCGCCCGGTACGCATGCAGCAGCGGCTCGGTGTAGCCGTTCGGCTGGGTCAGGCCTTCGAACACCAGGGCGCGGGCCGCCTGGAACGCCAGGCTTTCGCCCTGCCGGCCGGCCATCGGCTGATAGACCGGATCCCCGGCGTTCTGCTGGTCGACCTTGGCGGCCATGCGCTCGAGGGCGGCCTCGATCTCCTCGCGGGTCGCCACGCCGTGCAGCAGCCAGTTGGCCATGTGCTGGGAGGAGATCCGCAGGGTGGCGCGATCCTCCATCAGGCCGACGTCGAAGATGTCCGGCACCTTCGAGCAGCCGACGCCCTGGTCCACCCAGCGCACGACATAGCCCAGGATGCCCTGGGCGTTGTTGTCGAGCTCCTCGCCGACCTCATCGCCGCTGAAGTTGCGCCCCAGCGCGACGGGCACGCTGAGCAGCAGGTCGAGGGAGGCCACGGGCTCCGCGCGGCGCTCGGCCTGGCGGGCGAAGACGTCGAGGCGGTGGTAGTGGGTGGCGTGCAGGGTGGCGGCCGTGGGCGAAGGCACCCAGGCGGTCGAGGCGCCGGCGCGCGGATGGGCGATCTTCTGCTCCAGCATGTCGGCCATCTTGTCGGGGGCGGCCCACATGCCCTTGCCGATCTGCGCCTTGCCGGAGAGGCCGCAGGCCAGGCCGATCTGGACGTTGCGGTCCTCGTAGGCCTTGATCCAGTCGGCGTTCTTCATCTCGCCCTTGCGGATCATCGGCCCGAGCCGCATCGAGGTGTGCATCTCGTCGCCGGTGCGGTCGAGGAAGCCGGTGTTGATGAAGACGATCCGATTCTTCACCGCGGCGATGCAGGCGGCGAGGTTGGCCGAGGTGCGGCGCTCCTCGTCCATGACCCCGATCTTCAGCGTATGCCGCTCCAGGCCCAGCAAGTCCTCGACCGCGTCGAACAGCCGGTCGGCGAAAGCCGCCTCCTCGGGGCCGTGCATCTTCGGCTTGACGATGTAGACCGAGCCCGTGCGGCTGTTCCGGAAGCGGCCCAGGCCCTTCAGGTCGTGCATGGCGATCAGGCTGGTGACCACCCCGTCGAGGATGCCTTCCGGCGCCTCACTGCCGTCCGCCAGCAGCACCGCGGGCGTGGTCATCAGGTGGCCGACGTTGCGCACGAAGAGCAAGCTGCGGCCGGGCAGGGTGAATTCCTGGCCGTCGGCCCCGACGTAAGCGCGATCGGGCTCCAGCGCCCGGGTCAGCGTGCGCCCGCCCTTCTCGAAGCTGGCCTCCAGGTCGCCACGCATCAGGCCCAGCCAGTTGGCGTAGGCCTCGACCTTGTCCTCCGCGTCGACGGCGGCGATCGAGTCCTCCAGGTCGACGATGGTGGTGAGCGCCGATTCCAGCACCACGTCGGCGATGCCCGCCGGGTCGCCGCGGCCGACCGGGTGCTCGCGGTCGATGACGATCTCGATGTGCAGGCCGTTGTGCTTCAGGAGCAGGTTCTCGCCGCGGCGGCCGACCAGCTGGCCCGGGTCCTTCAGCGCGGGCTCGCCGCCCATGAACTCCGCCCAGGAGCCCGCGGCGAGCGGGGCGGCCTCGTCGAGGAAGGCCTTGGCCCAGGCGATCACCTGGGCGCCGCGGACCGGGTCGTAGCCCTTGCCGGCCGCCTGCCCCGGCAGAGCGTCCGTACCGTAAAGGGCGTCGTAGAGGCTGCCCCAGCGGGCGTTGGCGGCGTTCAGCACGAAACGGGCGTTGAGCACCGGCACGACGAGCTGCGGCCCGGCCATGGTCGCCACCTCTGCGTCGACCTTGGTGGTGCCGACCTGGAAGGGCGCCGGCTCCGGGACCAGGTAGCCAATCTCCCTGAGGAAGGCCTGATAGGCGGCCTGGTCGATCGGCTGGCCCTTGCGCGCCTCGCACCAGGCGTCGACCTTGGCCTGGATCTCGTCGCGCCTGGCGAGCAGGGCCGCGTTTTCCGGCGCGAACCGGGCGTAGAGGGAGGCCAGGCCCGACCAGAACGCGTCTGCGGCTACCCCCGTCCCGGGCAGAGCGCGGTCCTCGATAAAGCGAACGAGCGGCTCGGCGACCTTCAGCCCGGCCTTCTCGATCATCTGCGTCATGGTCGTGTCCTTTGGAGTTGGGGCGGGGGGACGAGGCGCGCCGCAGCGCGAACGCCCCTTCAGTCGCCTTCGGCGACACCTCCCTCGCTTCGCAGGGGCGCATTCAAGAATCAAGATCCTCCACCGCGCAGCGGAGGAGGCGGATCCCGCCGCAGGCGGGAGACGGAGGTCGTTTTCAGGGCAGGTGATCTCCCTCCCCGGACAGGGAGGGAGCACCTTTGAATATCAGCGCGGCAGGGCCAGCTTTTCGGCGGTGATCGCGTACTTGGCGGTGGCGCAGCTGCGGGTCTCTTCGGAGAGCCGCTTCCACGTCGCACGGGCTTCTTCGCGCGTCTTGAACGGGCCGAACACGTCCGGCTGGCCGCTCTTGAGGCTGTGGAAGGTCGTGCTGCTGTATTCGCCGCCGACGACCCAGTAGCGTTCCGTTTCGGTGGTCATTGTCTTCACTCCAAGGAAAAGCCGGTGGGCGGGACTGGAACCGCCCACCGGGCGCCTGATGCTCTAGGCGAACTGGTTCATGGTGTTGTGGACGCCGCCGGCCTTCAGGGCCGCTTCGCCGGCGAAGTACTCCTTGTGGTCGTCGCCGATGTCGGAGCCCGACATGTTCTGGTGCTTCACGCAGGCGAT
>CBJNAS010000069.1:0-12639 GCA_966434565.1 uncultured Phenylobacterium sp. | reverse complement strand
CTCGAACATCTCGAGCTGCATCACCTTCTCGATCGGCTCGCCGGGATGCAGGTACTGGGCGATCCAGAAGAGGGTGTTGAGGTCGCGAAGACCGCCCTTGCCTTCCTTGACGTTGGGCTCGACCAGGTAGCGACTGGCGCCGGCGCGGCCGTGGCGCTCGTCGCGCTCCTTCAGCTTGGCCGTCACGAACTCCGCGCCCGTGCCCTTCACCACCTCGCTCTCGAACCGGCGCACGAGCTCGGCGGCCAGGGCCTCGTCGCCGGTCAGCCGCCGCGCCTCCAGGATGGAGGTGCGGATGGTGAAGTCTTCCTTGGAGAGCTTGAGGCACTCCTCCACCGTGCGGGAGGCGTGACCCACTTTGAAGCCCAGGTCCCAGAGGGCGTAGAGCATGTATTCGATCACGCTCTCGGCGTGGGCGGTCTGCTTGTAGGGCCGCACGAAGAGCAGGTCGATGTCGGAGAAGGGCGCGAGCGTGCCGCGCCCGTAGCCGCCCACCGCCATCAGCGCCAGCCGCTCGCCCTCGCTCGGATTGCGGGCGCGGTACACGTGCACGGTGGTGAAGTCGTAGAGGGCGGTGATCACCTCGTCGGTGACGCCGGAGATCAGGCGCGCGGTCTCGATCCCGCCGGCGCCGTTCTCCAGCCGCTCCTTGGCGATCATGCGGCCGCGGAACAGGGCGGCCTTGAGGATCTCCAGCGCCGCCTTGCGCTGCGCCTGCTCGTTGCCGAGGTTCTCCAGCGCCGCGGCCGAGAGTTGGCTGCGCAGCTTCACGCCGTCGACGACGTATTCCAGGCGGGTCGGACGAAGGCGGCGGGCGGCCATGAGCGGGATATAGGCCAATTCGCAGCCGCGCGCAGGGCGCGATTTCGACATCCTCGACGCTCCGCGCCGCAGGCGCCCGAACTTCTCCCGCGGCGGGCCGTTTGGCGTCCAGGAGACATCCGATGAACCGGTCCGAGAAGAGCTCCCCGCATCCGCCGAAGAAGCGCGCCTACCGCGGCCCCGTGGGCGGCTGGGGCTCGCTGGAAAGCATCGGCAAGGTCAGCCTGGAGGAGCGCGACCTGCCCGCCCGCGAGCTGCTGCGCCAGAACAAGGCCGACGGCTTCATGTGCGTCAGCTGCGCCTGGGCCAAGCCCGCCTCCCCGCATCCAGCGGAGTTCTGCGACAGCGGCGCCAAGGCGACCCTCTGGGACCTGACGCGGCGGCGCTGCACGCCGCAGTTCTTCGCCGAGCACCGGGTCTCCGAGCTGCTCGGCTGGAGCGACTACGACCTGGAGCAGGCCGGCCGGCTGACCGACCCGCTGCGCTTTGACGCCGCCCAGGACCGGTACGTCCCTTGCGGCTGGGACGAGGCCTTCGCGGCGATCGGCGCCGAGCTGAAGCGGCTCGAGCCCAGGTCGGTGGTGTTCTACACCTCTGGCCGCGCCTCGCTGGAGGCCAGCTACATGTACGCCCTGTTCGCGCGCATGTACGGCCACCAGAACCTGCCCGACAGCTCCAACATGTGCCACGAGTCCACCTCGGTGGGGCTGAAGCAGAGCATCGGCGCGCCCGTCGGCACGGTGACCCTGGACGACTTCGAGCACGCCGACTGCCTGTTCTTCTTCGGCCAGAACCCGGGGACCAACAGCCCGCGCATGCTGCACCAGCTGCAGGCGGCCGCCCGGCGCGACACGGCCATCATCACCTTCAACCCGCTGCGCGAACGCGGGCTCGAGCGGTT
The DNA here is from genome assembly GCA_966434565.1 of uncultured Phenylobacterium sp. Classification (GTDB taxonomy): domain Bacteria; phylum Pseudomonadota; class Alphaproteobacteria; order Caulobacterales; family Caulobacteraceae; genus Phenylobacterium. Next base: position 10,916 of record CBJNAS010000069.1, on the reverse strand, counting down.
CGTCAATCCGCAGTCGCCGATGCAGATGGTCACCGGCCAGGCCACCCGGATCAGCACCGAGTACCACCAGCTGCGCGCCGGCGGCGACCCCGCGGTGCTGGTCGGCCTCTGCAAGTGGCTGATCGAGACCGACGACGCGGACGCCGCTGGCGACGGCGGGCGCGTGCTCGACCACGCCTTCATCGCAAAGCACACCTCGGGCTTCGAGGCCTTCGCCGCCTACTGCCGCGCGACGTCGTGGGAGGACATCGAGCGCGAGGCGGGCCTGCCCCGCGCCGACATCGCGCACGCGGCGGCGACCTATGCGCGGAGCCGGGCGGCGATCGGCGTCTATGGCATGGGCCTGACCCAGCACCGCTACGGCGTGACCAATGTGCGGCTGCTCTGCAACCTGATGATGCTCCGCGGCAACGTCGGCCGACGCGGCGCGGGCCTGTGCCCGGTGCGCGGCCACTCCAATGTCCAGGGCCAGCGGACCGTCGGGATCACCGAGAAGCCGGAGCTCGCCCCGCTGGAGCGGCTGAAGGCGCTCTACGGGTTCGAGCCGCCACGGGAGAAGGGGCTGAACACCGTCGAGGCCTGCGTGGGCGTGCTGCATGGAACGGTGAAGGGCTTCATCGGCCTGGGCGGCAATTTCCTGCGCGCCGTGCCCGACAGCCCGCGCATCGAGCCGGCCTGGCGGGAGCTGGCGCTGACGGTGCAGGTCGCCACCAAGCTCAATCGCAGCCACCTGGTCACCGGCAGGACCGCCTACCTGCTGCCGTGTCTCAGCCGCATCGAGCGCGACGAGCAGGCCAGCGGACCGCAGACGGTCTCGACCGAGGACTCGACCAGCTGCATCCACGCCTCCTTCGGCGAGCACGCGCCCGCCAGCGGCGCCCTGCGCTCCGAGCCGGCCATTGTGGCGGGACTGGCGAAGGCCACGCTCGCGGCCAACCCCAAGGTCGACTGGGACGCCTGGACGGCGGACTACGGCAAGGTGCGCGAGGCGATCGAAGCCACCTATCCGCAGTGGTTCCGCGACTTCAACCGGCGCTTCCATGCCCCGGGCGGCTTCTTCCGCGGCAACAAGGCGCGCGAGCGGGACTTCAGCGAGAGCCTGACCGGCAAGGCCGACTTCGTCACGCCGGCCGGCCTGTCCGCCGCGGGCTTCGAGGACCGGCCGGGCGTCTTCCGGCTGATGACGCTGCGCTCCAACGACCAGTTCAACACCACGGTCTACGGCTACCATGACCGGCTGCGGGGCCTCTCGGGCTCGCGCGAGATCCTGCTGATCAACGCGGCCGAGATGGCCAAGCTGGGCCTTTCGGCCGGCGACGTCGTGGCTTTGGAGAGCGCGGCCGAGGACGGGGTGCGCCGGCGCAAGGAGGGCCTGGTGGTGACGCCCTATGACCTGCCCGACGGCTGCCTGGGCGGCTATTATCCAGAGTGCAACGTCCTGGTCCCGGTCGGCCACTTCGCCGAGGAGAGCAAGACGCCCGCGGTGAAGTCCGTGCCGGTGCGGATCGTCGCGGGGGGAACGGCGCACTGAAGGGAGCGTCCGCCATGGGCGTCGAGCTCAACCACACCATCGTCCACGCCGCCGACCGCGAAGCCTCGGCGCGGTTCATGAGCGAGGTTTTCGGCCTGCCGGAGCCCGAGCCGTTCGGCCCCTTCCTGGTGGTGCGGACCGCCAACGGCGTGAGCCTGGACTACGTCGCCAGCCCCGGGCGCATCAGCCCGCAGCACTACGCCTTCCTGGTCTCCGAGGCGGAGTTCGACGCCATCTTCGGCCGGGTGAAGGACCGCGGCCTGGAATACTGGGCCGACCCGATGCAGCAGCGTCCCGGCGAGATCAACCACCGCGACGGCGGGCGCGGGGTCTACTTCCCGGACCCCTCGGGGCACTTCCTGGAGATCCTGACGCGGCCGTACGGGTCGGGGGATTGAATTTCCCTCCCCTTCATGGGGCTACGAGCGAGGGCGGCGGCCTCGTGGTCGCCCTCGGCCCAGACCGCGCCCGAATAGGCCCGACGTCGGGACCTCTCGGCGGTTCGGCATGCGGGAGTTCGCCGGGAGGCTCAGGCGGCCTCGGCCGGCCGCCGGCGCCGCACCCGCGCCAGGCGCCGCAGCCTGCGCCAGAACCGCGTTTTCTCGGGCTCGGGATAGGGCTGCAAGTTGCGCACGAAGTCCTCGGCGCAGGCGCGCCAGGAGAACTTCTCGGCGAAGGCGCGCACCGCCTTGCGGTCGAGCTTCAGGCAGTCGAGGCAGGCTTCGCGCAGGCCCTCGGTCGCGCTGGTGGCCAGCACGCCGGCGCCCGAGCCGGGGATAATGTCGATCGGGCCCGGCGCCGGATAGGCGGCCACCGGCGTGCCGGACGCCATGGCTTCCAGGATCACCAGGCCGAAGGTGTCGGTGAGCGAGGGGAAGACGAAGACGTCGGCGCAGTTGAAGTGGGCCGACAGCGCCGCGCCCGACTGGGCGCCGCGGAAGACCACCTGGGGGTATTTCGTCCGCAGCTCCTCGAGCTGGGGACCTGGGCCCACCACCACCTTGGTCCCCGGCAGCTCGAGCCCCAGGAACGCCTCGATGTTCTTCTCCACCGCCACACGGCCGACATAGAGGAAGACCGGTCGGGCCAGGCCTTCGAAGACGTCCGTCTCGTCGGCCCTGCGCGGGCGGAAGGCCTCCGTGTCCACGCCGCGCGACCAGGACGAGATGTTGCGGAAGCCGTGCTGGGTCAGCTCGTCGCGCATGGTGGGCGTAGCCACCATCAGCCGGCCGGACGGCTTGTGGAACCACTTCATGTAGGCGTAGCCGGCCGCCAGCGGCAGCGGCAGGCGCGCCGAGACGTACTCCGGGAAGCGGGTGTGATAGCTGGTCGTGAACGGCAGCTTCCACTCCACGCAGATACGCCGCGCGGCGAGCCCGATCGGGCCTTCCGTGGCGATGTGGATCGCCTCCGGCTCGAAGGCCTTGAAGCGCTCCTGCACCGGCTCATAGACGCCGATCGCCACCTTGATCTCGGCGTAGGTCGGCAGCGGGAAGGTCTTGAACTGGTCGGGGCTGATCACCTCGACCGTGTGGCCCATGCCGCGCAGCTCCTTCACCACCCGGGTCAAGGTGCGGACCACGCCGTTGACCTGCGGCTCCCAGGCATCGGTGGCCAGCAGGATGCGCATCGGCCGATGCGCGTCGCGCACCGCCTTGATCGACTCGCGGATGCGCGGCATGGGCGCGGGACGCGGCGTCCGCTCCACCTGCGCCTGGCTCTGCATCCACGACCAGAAGGCGCCGAGCAGGGCTTCCTTGGTGGGAAAGTGGCGGTAGACCGTGCGCTCGCCGACGCCGGCGTCCCGGGCGATCTCGGCGAAGGACAGGTCGTCCATCTGCCCGGCCTCCAGCTGCCGGGCCACGGCGCGGAGGATCTGCTCTCGCGTCTGCTCGCGCTGTCGCTCGCGCACGCTGGGGTGCGAGGCCGATGGGGGCTTCATGGCAGCCGCACTGTCAGCAAATCCCGGCCCCTGTCAAATCTAACCGCTCAGCAGGCGCTCAGGCGGCGAGCGGTTCGGGCAGGGTCTCTGGCCGCTCGCGGGCGCGTTCGATCGCATCCCAGGAGCGTAGCTTGGCCCACTCGAGGATCTCCAGACGCCCGTCGGGGTGCTCGACAAGCGCGGTGCAGCTCTCGACCCAGTCGCCGTCGTTGATGTAGGCCACGCCGCCGATATCACGCATTTCGGCCTTGTGGATATGGCCGCAGATCACCCCGTCGACGCCCCGCCGGCGCGCTTCCTCGGCGACGGCGGCCTCGAAGTTCTCGATGAACTGCAGGGCGTTCTTCACCCGGGTTTTCAGGAAGGCCGAGAAGCTCCAGTAGCCGAACCCCATGCGCCGCAGCGCGCGGTTGATCACGGTGTTGGCGGCCAGCACCGTGCGGTAGGCCCAGTCGCCGAGGAAAGCCAGCCATTTGGCGTGCTGCACCACGCCATCGAACTCGTCGCCGTGGGTCACCAGGAAGCGGCGGCCATCGGCGGTCTCGTGGATCGCGTCCCTGGCCACCACCACCCCGCCGAAGTGGGTCCCGCAGAAGTCGCGCACGCGATCGTCGTGGTTGCCGGGGATGTAGGTGACCGCCACGCCCTTGCGCGCCATGCGCAGGACCTTCTGCACCACGTCGTTGTGGCTCTGCGGCCAGAACCAGCCGCTCTTCATCTTCCAGCCGTCGATGATGTCGCCCACCAGGTAGAGCGCCTCACATTCAACGTGTCGAATGAAATCGAGCAGCAGCTCCGCCTGACATCCGCGGGCGCCCAGGTGCACGTCAGAGATGAAGATGCTGCGGTAACGGCGCACGGCCAGCTCGTTCACTTGCGCTCTCCCGGCGCCCGAATTCCGCCCAGCGCCTAGGCTGATTGCATGTCGGTTTGATGAACCTCGTTCGCGCGCTGGCGTGATCTCCGGCTGTCCTGCTAAGGGGAGCGCCGTTTGGCTACGGGGGCTTTCGGCGATTTTGATTTCTATGGATGCGAGATCCTACCCTGCGAAGGCGACGCCCAAGTCGTTGCGGACGCGCGCCCGGATCCTGGACGCGGCCATGACCCTGTTCGCCGAGGTGGGCTATCATGCCGCTACCAACGCGGTGATCGCCGACGCGGCCAAGCTGACTCGCGGCGCCATGCTCTACCACTTCGCCACGCGTGAGGAACTGGTCGAAGCCGCCATCGCCCACATTGAGATGCAGCGCGCCCGACTGTTCGAGAGCGCCGCCTCGACCGCGCCCGCGCCTGGCGTGGACGCCGCCGAGCACGCCATCGACGTCTACTGGGCGCTGCTGCACGAGGCCCCCTTCGTGGCCTTCGCCGAGCTCGAGGCCGCCGCCCGCACTGACCCGATGCTGCGCGAGCGCCTGGCCCAGGCCCAGAGCGCCTTCGACCACGCCCAGGTCGGCGGCGAGCGCATCGGCGCCCTCGTCCAGGCCGGCGCCGACCCGCGATTCCAGGCCAGCCGCGACCTCGGGCGCTTCCTGCTGGAGGGGCTGGCGCGCGGATCGATGACCTATGACGTGGACGCCCGGCGCGAGCGGCTGATCGCGGTGGTCAAGCGCGCGGTCAGAATGCTGAACCGCAAGGGCGACGTGCAGGACCTCTGGGAGGAGTAGGGCGCGTGGCCGCCGCGGGAGCGGTGACGCCGCAAAATCGCCTTATCGGCCGCGTCTGTAACGGGCCGGGCTTGGGCGGGCGCGGGGCGGTCGTTTTTCAGATTAGGAAAGCTGACGGCGAAGCTTCTTCACGGGAAGCTTGGCCATAAGGCTTGCGGTCTGCTGAGATCGACTGTCGCTCAGGGGAGTATCTGCCGATGAGCGCAGGAACCTACGCCGATTTCTTCAAGGCTCTGGGCCAACTGGAATCCGGCGATACCTACGGCTACGTCAGCCCACCAGGATACCTGGGATACTACCAGTTCGCCGAGGTCACGCTGCAGGCCGCGGGATTCTACAACGGCGACAGCACGCCCGCCCTCGACTTCGTCGGAAGCTGGACGCCGCTCGCGGCCAGCTATGGCGTGACCGACAAGGCGAGCTTCCTCGCCTCGCCCTCGGCGCAGGACGCAGCCGCGAGCGCCTGGTTCCAGAAGGTCTATGCGGACCTGACGACGCTCGATCTCGTCAAATACGAAGGCCAGACACTGAACGGCTTCACTCTCACGGGCTCGGCGCTGCTGGCGGGAACCCATCTCGTGGGCGTCTGGGCGCTCAAGGACTATCTGACCAGCGGCGGCGACACGGTTCCCGCCGATGGCGGGGGCGAGACCGTCACCGACTACATGCAGCGGCTGTCCGGCTACGACACCCCCTTCGCCTTCGACCATGGCGGGCCGGTGACCCTGGCGGGCGGCTCGGGGCCGGATGCGCTGCACGGCTTCGCCGGCGACGACTCCCTGAGCGGCGGGGGCGGAGCCAACACCCTCTTCGGCGCGGCCGGCGCCGACGTCATCCAGGGCGGCCCGGCCTTCGACCAGGTCAACGGCAACGCCGGAAACGACACCATCGACGGCGGTGCGGGCGGAAGCGACTGGCTGCTCGGCGGCCAGGGCGACGACCGCATCACCGCTCACGCCGGCGACGCGATCCTCAACGGCAATCGCGGAAACGACACCGTCACCGGCGGCGCGGGGCAGGACACGGTCCACGGCGGCCAGGGCGACGATGTCCTGGCCGGGGCCGCCGGCGACGATCAGCTGCTGGGCGAGCTCGGCAACGACACCCTGACCGGCGGCTCCGGCGCGGACGTCTTTCATTTCGCCGCGGGCGGCGGCCAGGACCTCGTCACCGACTTCAACCCGGGCGAGGGCGACCGCATCCAGATCGACGCCGGCGCGCCGTACACCGTGAGCCAGGTGGGCGCGGACACCGTGGTCGACCTCGGGAACGGCGATCACATCAGCCTGGCCGGGGTGCAGAAGAGCGCCCTGCCGGCGGGCTGGATCGTGGGGTAGGCGGCACAGACAGTGGCGTGAACGCCCCCTCGGTCGCCGGAGCCTGTCCTCGGGCCGGCCTGCGGCCGGACCCCGGGGGAGGCGGATCGGCGCGTAAGCGTCGAGACGGAGGGCGTCCGAACCTCAGCCGACCGGTCGCTGACAGTCTCTACGCCACCGTGCTCTCGAAGCCCTCGCGCAGCTTGGCTTCGTCGAGGTTGCGGCCGATCAGCACCATACGGGAGTAGCGCTTGTCGCCCTCCCTCCATTCGCCGTGGTAGTCGCCTTCCAGGATCATGTGCACCGCCTGGAAGACCAGCCGGCGGGTCTCGCCGGCGACGTCGATGATGCCTTTGGCGCGCAGGATGTCGGGGCCTTGCGTCTGCAGGAGGTTGTTCAGCCAGGCGGTGAAGCGATTGCCGTGCACCGGCCTGTCGCTGGTCAGCGAGATGCCGCGGATGCCGGACTCGGCAACGTGGTCGTGGATGTGGCCGTGATCGTGGTGGCCATGGTCGTGACCATGATGGTCGTGGTCATGATGATGGTGGTCGCAATGGTCGTCGTGCACGTGGCCGGGCTCGCCGTGCGCCGGGTTCAGGAAGTCCGGCTCCAGGCTGGTGATCCGCTCCAGGTCGAAGGACCGGCGGCCGAGCACCGTCTCCAGCGGCACGTTCGACCGTTGGGCGCGGTGGATCGGCGCCAGCGGGTTGAGCGTGCGGATGGCCGATTCCACCTCCTCCAGCTCGTCCTCGGAGACCAGGTCGGTCTTGTTCAGGATGATCTGGTCGGCGAAGGCGATCTGCTCGATCGCCTCCTTGGAATCGGCCAGGCGCAGGGGCAGGTGCTTGGCGTCGACCACGGCGGTGACGCTGTCCAGCTCGGTCCTGGCGCGCACGTCCTCGTCGACGAAGAAGGTCTGCGCCACGGGGCCGGGATCGGCCAGGCCGGTGGTCTCGACAATGATGGCGTCGAACTTGCCTTTGCGCTTCATCAGGCCCGAGAGCACCCGGATCAGGTCGCCGCGCACCGTGCAGCAGACGCAGCCGTTGTTCATCTCGAAGACCTCTTCATCGGCGCCGACGATCAGGTCGTTGTCGATGCCCACCTCACCGAACTCGTTGACAATCACGGCGTAGCGCTTGCCGTGGTCCTCGGAGAGGATGCGGTTGAGCAGGGTGGTCTTGCCGGCGCCGAGATAGCCGGTGAGCACGGTGACGGGCGTCTTGTCGGTCATGGAGCTCCATGTAAGGCGGCGGCGCGCGCTTATGAAGCGCCTTGTGCGCCGCAAGAGCCTTGCCTCACGCAGGTGACGTTATAATGTAACGGCGCATGAGCGCCGCCCCCTCCGCCACGATCGCCTCCGCCGCGGAACGACGCGCGCCACGCGGGCTCGACGCCTTCCGCGCCGACAGCACCTACCTGGGGGCCGACCACAGCCGCAACGAACGGCGCACCTGGATCGTGGCGGGGATCTGCCTGGTCATGCTGGCCGTCCAGCTGGCGGGCGGGGCGATGTTCCATTCCATGGCGCTGACGGCGAGCGGCCTGCACATGGCCGCCCACGTCGCCGTGCTCGCGACCGCGGCGGGCGCCTATTTCCTCGCGCGGCGGTGGGCCGCGGATCCGCGCTTCGCCTTCGGCGCCGGCAAGGTCGGCTACCTCGCGGGCTTCGCCAACGCCGTCGTGCTGGCGGTGAGCGCGATCGGCATCGGCGCCGAGAGCCTGCAACGCCTGTTCGCGCCCGAGGCGGTGGAGTACGGCTCCGCCATTCCGCTGGCGGCGGCGGGCCTGGCGGTGAACCTGGTCTGTGTCCGGCTGCTGCGGCCGACGGGCCAGGCCGCCCATCGCCACGACCACGAGGGCGATCTCAACCTGTCGGCGGCCCACCTGCACCTGTCGGCCGACGCCATCATCTCGGCGCTGACCATCGCCGGCCTCGCGGCCGCCCGCGCCTTCGGCTGGAGCTTCGCCGATCCGCTGCTGGGACTGGCGGGCGCGGGCCTGGTGGCGCAGTTCGCGATCACCCTGATCCGCCGCACCGGAGCCGCCCTGCTGGACGTCAATCCCTCGCCGGTGCTGACCGCCGAGATCCGCCAGCGGCTGGAGGCGGAGGGTGGGCGCGTCCTCGACCTGCACCTCTGGCGCCTCGGCCCCGGCCACCATGCGGCCGTCGCCGTCGTCGCCGCCGACCCACCGGCCGCGGCGGAGAACTACCGAGCGCGGCTGAATGACCTACCCGGTCTCTCCCATCTCACCGTTGAAGTGCGACGCGGCTCAGGCCAGGGTCCCGCCTGACAGACTTGGGCGTTAGGCGCAGATGGGCAGATCCTTCAGACGGTATCGTCGGCGCACCTCGGCGGGGCTGAAGGGCGCGCTCGCCGCCGTCGTGGCGCTGGGCCTGACGGCAGGCCTGGGCGCCTGGGTCGCGCATGGCAAGGCCCGGCCGCCGGCGGTGCAGCTGACCTCTTTGCATCTGGCGGGGCTAGTCCGGCCGGCCGCGCCCCCTGCGCCGGCGGAGCTGCAGGACAAGCTCGACAAGCTGGCCGCCGCCTACAAGGAGCCGGTGGGGCTGGCGATCACCGACGTGGCCCGCGGCTGGACGGCCGAGGTGGACGGCCGCGGCCGCTATCCGCAGCAGAGCGTGGTCAAGGTCTGGGTCGCGCTGGCGGTGATGGACGCCGTCGACCATGGCCGCCTCCGCCTCGACCAGACGGTGCGGCTCACGTCCGCGGACCGTTCGGTCTTCTACCAGCCGCTGGGATCGCGGATCGGCGCCCACGGCTATTCCACCACGGTCTACGACCTGCTGCGCCGCGCGCTCACCGAGAGCGACAACACCGCGAACGACAAGCTGATGGAGCTGGCCGGCGGCGCCGGCGCGGTATCCGCTGTGCTGGCGGCCAAGGGCATCGGCGGCGTCGGCGTGGGCGGACCCGAGCGGGTGCTGCAGGCCAGGACCGCCGGCCTGGTCTGGCGGCCGGAGCTCGCCGGCTGGCGCTTCAAGGAGGCGCGCGCCCAGCTGCCCGACTCGGTGCGCGACCAGGCGCTCGCCGCCTACCTGGCCGCCCCGCCGGACGGCGCCCAGCCCGCGGGCCTGACCCGGGCGCTGGCCGCCCTGAAGCGCGGCGAGCTGCTGTCGAAGACCTCGACCGACACCCTGCTGGGCCTGATGGGCGAGGCGCGCACCGGCTACCGGCGGCTGCGCGCGGGCCTGCCGTCCGGCTGGTCGATCGCGCACAAGACCGGCACCGGCCCCGACTGGCGCGGCGCCTCGGTGGGCATCAACGACGTGGGCCTGCTGACTGCGCCGGACGGACGCACCTATGCGGTGGCGGTGATGCTGCGCGAGACCAGGAAGCCTGTCCCCGAGCGCATGGCCCTGATGCAGAAGGTCAGCCGCGCGGTGGTCGACTACTGGCGCGCCCATCCGCAGGACCAGCCCGCCCAGACCGTCGCCAGCGCCGCCGAAGGGAAGTCTTAAGCGCCCGCGGCTAAGCCTGGGCGGATGCTGCACCTGGCGATCTCGGGCCTCGTGGTGGCCCTGCTGACCCTGGCGGAGCTGCGCTGGCCGGCGCGGCGCGAGGCGGCGCCCCGCGCTTTGAACCTCGGCCTCTGGGCCGTGCGCCTCGTCCTGCAGTTCACCGCCACGGCGGCGCTGAGCCTGCTCGCCGCGGCCGCCGCCGAGCGGCTGGGCCTCCCCTCGCTGCAGATCCGCAGCTGGCCGCTGGCCTGCAGCGCCGCGGCCCTGGTGCTGACCATGGATCTGGCGGAATACCTCTACCACCGCGCCCAGCACGCCATCCCCTGGCTCTGGCGGCGCCACGCCCTGCACCACTCCGACCCGTGCATGACGGCCACCACCACCGAGCGGCACTGGTGGGGCGACCTGGTCCTGAAGGCGGTGCTGTTCGGCGCGCCGCTGGCCGCCGTGCTGCAGCCCAGCGCCGCGGACTACGCCGTCTACGGGACCCTGGCGCTCTGGAACTACGTCGCCCACGCCAACCTGAAGCTGGACTTCGGCCGCTGGAGCTGGGCGCTCAACTCACCGGCCTTCCACCGGCTGCACCACGCGCGCGCGGCCGCGCACCACGGCGCGAACTATGCGGCCCTGCTGCCGATCTTCGACGTGGTCGCCGGCAGCTACCGCCGGCCGGAGGGCTTCCTCGAGACCGGGCTCGATCCGGAGATGGGTCTCGATCAGGATCCGTGCGGGCTCTGGGGCGCGCTGGCCTGGCCGCCTGAAGCGGCCTCAGGCTTGCGGCCGGCCGACGTCTCCGCCTGATTGGCCGGCGGAATCCCCTTCATCAGCGAGAGGGTGATGGGGCGGCCCATGACGTCGCGCCCGGTCCATTGCACGCCGGGCCCGATGAAGGAAGGAGGAGGAGTGCAGTAGCTGAGCGGCGGGGTGGGCGGCGTCGCCTGGCGGAAGCGGGCGCGTGAGCGGTCGAGGGCCTCGCCGGCCG
>CBJNAS010000068.1:0-12650 GCA_966434565.1 uncultured Phenylobacterium sp. | reverse complement strand
TCGGCATGGCGGCCTCGATGGGCTCGTTCCTGCTGATGGCCGGCGAGAAGGGCCAGCGCATCGCCCTGCCGAACTCGCGCATCATGGTGCACCAGCCTTCAGGCGGCTTCTCCGGCAAGGCCTCGGATATCGAGCGGCACGCCGAGGACATCATCAAGACCAAGAAGCGGCTGAACGAGATCTACGCCAAGCACACCGGCCAGCCGGTCGAGGTGGTCGAGCAGACGCTGGACCGCGACTACTTCATGACCGCCGAGGAGGCGCGCGACTGGGGCCTCGTCGACCACGTCTGGGAAAAGCGCGACGCGGAAGGTTGAGCGGACACGCCCCGCACGCGGCGCGGGTGGGGCGCTTCGCAGACTATTGAAGCCCTGCTCGGGCGCAATCGCGTGATTGCGCCCGAGAATCAAGAGTTTGAGCGCGTTTTGGGCGCAAAACCGGCTCCCACTTTTGCGCAACGCGCACTAGCTTGCCGAGGACGGCCATGGCCGCGGGGGGAGTCTTGGCAGCAGGTGCGACATCGGCGGCCGCCGGCGAAGCCAAGCTGATCGCCGCGCACCAGGCGTTGATGCAGGCGGACGGCCTGCAGCATGCGTTCAGCGCCATGCCTGCGCCGAAGCCGCCGCCGCCCTGGCTGGAGCCGCTGTTCCGCGCCCTGCAGGCCGCCACCCCGGTGCTGAAGGTCGTCTTCTGGGCCGGCGTGATCGCCGGGGCGCTGCTGCTGCTCTGGGTGATCGTGCGCGATCTGCCGTTCGCCGCAGCTTTCCGCCGCAGGCGCAAGCCCGCGGCGCCCGCCGCGGATTGGCGGCCGGACGCCGCCGCCGCGCGGGCCTTGCTGGAGGATGCCGACCGACTTGCCCGCGAGGGCCGTTTCGAAGAAGCCATCCACCTGCTGCTGTTCCGCAGCATCGAGGACATAGCCGTCCGCCGTCCGGGCGCGATCCGGGCGGCCTTCACCAGCCGCGACATCGTCGAGGCCGCGCCGCTCTCCGAGGCGGGGCGCTCGGCCTTCCGGGTGATCACCGAGGCGGTGGAGCGCAGCTTCTTCGCGGGCCGGCCCGCCGGGTCCGCGGACTTCGACCGCTGCCGTGGGCATTACGAGGCCTTCGCCCTGGCCGAGGGCGCGCGATGAGCCTCTCCGGCGAGAGCGTCCAGCCGCAGCGGGAGCTGTTCCCGGCCCGAGCCGTCCTGGCGCTGATCCTGGCCGGCGTCACGGCTTTCGCCGGGTTCGTGGTGCTGGCGGTCTATGCGCCAGTGCTGCGCGGCCGGATGAGCGGCGAGGCGCATGCGCTGTCCGCCTCGGCCGTCGGCTTCCGCGGGGCGGTGATCATGCTGAAGGCGATGGATGTCCCCGTGCGCGTCAGCCGCGCCCGCTCGAGCCCGGGCGACCTTTCCTCGGCCGCCCTGGTGCTGACGCCCGGGCCGTTCACCCGCGCTGACCAGCTTAGCAAGCTGCCGCGCGGGCTTCGCACCCTGATCATCCTGCCGAAGTGGCAGACCGGCCCCGACCCGTTGCGGCCGGGGTTCGTGTTCAAAGCTGGGTTCCTGCCGCCCGGGGCGGCCGACATGCTGTCGGCCTACGAGGCCGGCAGCCAGGTAAGCGTCCATGCGGGATTCCAGCGGCCGGTCCTGCATGGCGCCGGGGGCCCGTTCGATCTGGCGACGGTCCTGCCGCTGGGCCGGCTCGATGGCCTGCAGACGATCAGCGGCCCCGGCTGGACGCCCGCCCTGGTCGACGATCGGGGCCGCGCGGTGCTGGCGGTCTCGAAGCGAGATTCCCGCGTCATGGTGCTGGCCGACCCGGACCTGCTGAACAACCAGGGGCTCAGCGACCTCGACACCGCGCGGGCCGGCATGGCCATCCTGCAGGCGGCCGGCGGGGAAGGCGGGGTGATCTTCGACGTCACCCTGAATGGGCTCGCCAGCGGCCTCAGCCTGGGCCGCACGATGCTGGAGCCGCCCTGGCTCGCCGCCACCCTCTGCGCCCTGGCCGCCGCCCTGCTGATGGGCTGGCAGGCGACGGCCCGCTTCGGCGCGGCGGCCGCGCCCGGCCGGGCGATCGCGCTGGGCGCCGCGGCCCTGGTCGACAACTCCGCGTGCCTGATCCGCATGGCGCGCAAGGAGCCGGCCCTGGGCGGCGACTATGCCGAAGCGGCGCTGGCTCTGGTCGCCCAGGCCGGCGGCGCTGCTCAGCCAGGAAACGTGAACGAGGCCGACGCCGACTGGCTGGCGCGCGCGGCCGAGCGGCGGGGCCTGGAGGATCCGCGGGCGCTGGCCGCCGAGGCCGCCCGCGCGCGCACCCGCGACGACCTCATGGCGGCGGCGAGAAAGCTCTATCGATGGCGAGTGGAGATGACGCGTGAACATCACTGAGGTGAAGGCGCTGGCCGATCGCGTGCGCGCCGAGGTGGGCAAGGCCATCATCGGCCAGCGCGAGACGGTCGACCTGCTGCTGACCGCGCTCTTCGCCCGGGGCCACGTGCTGATCGAGGGGCCGCCCGGCACGGCCAAGACCTTCCTCGCCCAGTGTTTCGCCCGCACGCTCGAGCTGCAGTTCGGCCGCATCCAGTTCACGCCGGACCTGATGCCCGGCGACATCATCGGGACGAACGTCTTCAATTTTCAGACCAGCGCCTTCACCCTGACCCGCGGGCCGGTGTTCTGCGAGCTGCTGCTGGCCGACGAGATCAACCGCACCCCGCCTAAGACCCAGGCGGCGCTGCTGGAGGCCATGCAGGAGCGGCGGGTCACCCTCGACGGGCGGCCGCATCCGTTGAGCCCCCGCTTCATGGTGGTGGCCACCCAGAACCCGTTGGAGCAGCAGGGCACCTATCCGCTGCCCGAGGCCCAGCTCGACCGCTTCCTGTTCAAGCAGGTGCTGGCCTATCCCAGCCGGGAGGAGGAGCGCGAGATCGTCGCGGCATACGGCGTGAAGGCGGGCGCGGCGGACCCGGCGGCGCTGGGCGTGCAGCCGGTCGCGGACGCCGCGGCCATCGCCGCCGCGGGCGAGGCGGTCGCGGGCGTGCGGCTGACCGACGAGATCGTGGGCTATGTGCTCGACTTGGTGCGGGCGACCCGGGAGACGCCGGAGCTGCAGAGCGGGGCTTCGCCGCGGGCCGCCAGCCAGCTGGCGCTCGCCGCCCGCGCCCGCGCGGCGCTCGACGGGCGCGACTACGCCCTGCCGGACGACGTCAAGGCGCTGGCGTTGCCGCTGCTGCGCCACCGGGTGATCCTGTCGCCGGCCGCGGAGATCGAGGGCCGGCGCGCCGAGCAGGTAATCGCGACGCTGGTCGAGCGCGCCGCCGCGCCCCGCTGAAACCATGGGACTCTACCCAACCCGCAGCGCGATTCTCCTGGCCGCCGCCGGCGCGCCGATAGGCCTGCTGGTCGCGGCCCTGGCGCCCGGTCTCTGGGTCGTCGGCGCCGCGTGGGTGCTGTTGGTGGCCGGCCTGCTGGTCGCCGACGCGGCCCTGGCGGCGCCCGCCTCGGCGGTCGAGCTGAGGGTCGAGCCGCCCGGCATGATCGGCGTCGGCCGCGAGGGGGCGATTTGCCTCGAGGCGCGCTTCGACCGGCTCGCGCCGCGCGAGGTGGAGATCGCCGTGGGCGTGGACGAACGGCTGGAGCTGCCTGTCGATCGCCAGACGCTACGGCTCACAGACGGCGCGGCCCAAGGCGCGTTTCCGCTGCGCGCGCGGCGGCGCGGGGTGGGGCGGCTCAGCGGGGTCGGGGCGCGCGGGCGCGGGCCGCTGGGGCTGGTCTGGCGCCAGCGCAACGAGACGCCACAGGCCGTCACCCCTGTCACCCCAGACATCGAGGGCGTGCGTGAGGAGGGGCTGAAGCTGTTCGCCCGCGACGCGCCGGCCGGCGTCAAGGTGCAGCTCGAGTTGGGCGAAGGCGCTGAGTTCCATGCGCTCAAGGAACACCAGGCGGGCATGGATCTGCGCGCCATCGACTGGAAGCAGAGCGCCCGCCACGGCAAGCTGATCGGCCGCGAGTACCGGGTCGAGCGCAACCACGAGATCGTGCTCGCCCTCGACAGCGGCCGGCTGATGAGCGCGCCGATCGGCGGCCAGGCGCGCATCGACCACGCGATCAACGCCGCCCTGGTCCTCGCTTTCGTCGGCCTGAAGCTGGGGGACCGGGTGGGCCTGTTCGCCTTCGACGCCCGGCCGCGGGTGGCGAGCGGGGCGGCGTCCGGGGTGCGCGCCTTTCCGGAGCTGCAGCGGATCGCCGCCCAGGTCGACTATTCCACCGAGGAGACCAACTACACCCTGGGCCTGACCAGCCTGTCCGGCCGCCTCGACCGGCGCTCGCTGGTGGTGGTGTTCACCGACTTCGCCGACCCGACCAGCGCGGCCCTGATGGTCGAGCACGTCGGACGCCTGGCGCGCACCCACCTGATCGTGCTGGTCACCTTCCGCGACGAGGAGCTGGAGGCGCTGGCCGCCGCCGAGCCGCTGGTCCCGGAGGACGTCTCGCGCGCGGTGGTGGCCGGCCGGCTCCTGAAGCAGCGCGAGAGCGTTCTGGCCCAGCTGCGGCGGCTGGGCGTGCAGATCCTGCAGGCGCGCGCGGCGGATATCGGGTCCGCGCTCGTCAACCGCTATCTCGACGTCAAGCGCCGGGAGCTCGTCTGAGCCATGGCCGAGCTGCAGCTGAAGAGCCATCGGTTCCGCGCCGAGCGCGAGCAGGACTGGCGCCGGCTGGAGCGCCTGCTGGACCGGGCCCAGCGCGCCGGCGTGCGCAAGCTGAAGCCCGCCGAGCTGCTGGAGCTGCCGGTGCTCTATCGCCAGGCGCTCTCCTCGTTGTCGGTGGCGCGGGCGATCTCGCTCGACCAGGGACTGATCGACTATCTGGAGGCGCTCTGCGCGCGCGCCTACTTCTTCGTCTATGGCGCGCGCAGCGGGGCCTGGGAGAAGGTCTGGGGCTTCTTCCGGCGGGACTGGCCGGCGGCGGTCCGCGGCCTGTGGCGCGAGACCCTGGCGGCGGCCACGATCACGGCGATCGCCGCGATCGTCGCCTTCGGCCTGGTCATGCGCCAGCCTGACTGGTTCTACGCCTTCGTGCCGGACGGCCTGGCGGCGGGCCGAGAGCCCGGGGCCACCACCCAGGCCTTGCGCGCCACCCTGCACGCGCCGCTCAATCGCCAGGCCGGGCTGGAGGTGCTGGCGGCCTTCCTGTTCACCCACAACGCCCAGATCGCCATCTTCGCCTTCGCCTTCGGCTTCGCGCTGTGCCTGCTGACGGTGGGGCTGATGGCCGCCAACGGGGTGATGCTGGGCGCGTTCCTGGCGCTCTTCGCCCAGCACGGCCTGACCTATGAGGCGACCGGCTGGTTGATGATCCACGGGGTCACCGAGCTCTTCGCCGTGACCCTGGCGGGCGCGGCCGGGATCTCAATCGGCTGGGCGGTGGCCTTTCCGGGCGGGCGCAGCCGGGTGGACGCCGCGATGCACGCGGGCCGCCGCGGCGCCGTGGTCATGGCCGGGGTGGTGGTGATGCTGTTCTGCGCGGCCCTGCTGGAAGGCTTCGCCCGCCAGCTCGTCCAGCCTGACGCCGCCCGCTACGCCATCGCGCTGGCGAGCGCCGTGGTGTGGGGCGCCTACTTCTATGCGCCGCGACGCATGGGTGCGGCGGCGTGAGGCTGCGGCCGCTTACGGCCAAGCGCGGCAAGCCCGCGCCCCGCGCGCCGGCCGATCCGCGGCGGCGGTTCGTCACGCCCGAGGGCGTGGATCTGCGCCTGCAGGTGGGCTCCTACGCCGACCGGCTGGCGGCGCTGTTCCTCGACGCCCTGATCATCGTCGGCTGCCTGATCGGGCTCACCCTGCTGGCCGGATTCGCCGCCTGGGGCGTGAAGAGCCGGGCGCCGCTGGAGGCGATCTCCGTCATCTGGCTGCTCGGCTCGTTCGCGCTCAGGGTCGGCTATTTCGTGGGTTTCGAGATCAGCCAGGCCGGCGCCACGCCCGGCAAGCGCGCGCTCGGCCTGCGGGTCATCGCCCGCGACGGGCGCAGGCTCACCGCCGACGCGGTGTTCGCCCGCAGCGCCATGCGCGAGCTGGAAGTCTTTCTGCCGGCCACCTTCCTGCTGGCCCGCGGCTCAGGCGTAGACGCAGGGCTGATCACGCTCGGCGCGATCTGGACGGGGGTCTTCGTGCTCTTCCCCCTGTTCAACCGCGACCGGCTGCGGCTGGGCGACATCGCCGCCGGCGCCATGGTGGTCAAGGCGCCCAAGATCCGCCTGTTGCGCGACGTGGCCGAAGCCGCGCCGGATGCGCTGGACGGGGTGGCCTTCACGCCGGCCCAGCTGGACGTCTACGGCGTCAAGGAGCTGCAGGTGCTGGAGCAGGTGCTCCGCTTGGGCGACCGGCGCACCATGGCCGCCGTCGCGCGGCGGATCCGCGGCAAGATCGGCTGGGACGGCCCGACGGACGTCGCCGACCGCACCTTCCTGTCGGCCTACTACGCCGCCCTGCGCCAGCGCCTGGAGGTGGGCCTGCTGTTCGGCCGCCGCCGCCGCGACAAGCACGACGTCAGCGATCAGGCGAACACCTGAGCCACGCTCTCGCCGCCCGCGCCTTTGAGCTCGCGCAGCTGGATGTAGAGGGCGCCGCTACCGACGCTCAGCAGGATCGAGAGGATGAAGTTGAGGAGGGCGCTGACGACCACGGTGACCGCGCTTGGGCCGGTCGCGCTCGAGACGATGCGGACGACCGCCAGCACCACGCCCTCGACCACGATCGCCACGAACCAGACCAGGACGGACAGCCCGAAGATCCGCCAGCGGTTTCCGCGCGTGAGCGCATTGCTGCGGCTGAAGGCGTCGAAGACGTTCGACGTCTCGCCGACGACGGCGGGCAGGGCGACGCTCCACATGATCGCCAGGATCACGCCGGGCACGATGAACAGGACGAAGCCGAAAACGACGCCCAGGGCGAGCAGGATCATCGTCCCTAGCAGCGGCAGGAACTTGGCCACGCTTTGACGCAAGGTTTCCTGCAAGGCCGGGGAGCGCCCCTCGAGGTCGCTGATCGCCAGGTAAAGCTGGCAGCTCAGGACGAATGCGCCGAGCAATCCGCCCGCCAGGCCTGTGAACGGATAGACCGGCGAGGAGAACAGGGCGGACGCGTCGCCGGGCCGGCTCCGCATGATGTTGACGGAGAGGAAGCCGTTCACCAGGGCGGGGAGGAACTGCAGCACGAAGCTGAGGCCGAAGAGCAGGGGCGCCTGGCGCCGCGCGACCGCGAGCGTATCGCTGAACACCCGCCCCATGTCGAGCTTAGCTCTCGTTGAATCCGTCGCCGACACGATCGCGCCTCCCGTTCGACCGCCAGGTGGAAAGGAAACCACGGCTGGGCGCCGTCGTCGACCGGGCGTTAAGCGTCAGACCCAGGTGTCGAGGTTCTCGCCGAGGCCGGGCTCCGGCGGGCGGTCGCGGCGCGGACGCTTGCGCTCCGTGACCTTACGCAAGGCCTCCTCGTCGGGCTTGCGGCTCACCGGCTTGATCGCCGTGATCGGACGATAGGTGACGGGCTGGATGGCCACGACCGGTTCCTTCGCGACTCGTGTCTCGTCAGGATCGGGGGCGGGCGTTAACCCGAGGTTATTCCCCTCGCCGCGCACGGCGCTGTTGACGATCAGTCGTCGCGGCGCCACGCAACGTAGTGCGAAAATCGCGCCGCTACTTTGCCGCGGGGCCATGGAGTGATCCACTGTTCGGGGCCGAGAGACCACTGCGCATCTGCATCGCCGCTCATGGCTTCCAGGTCGGCGGCGGCGAGCTGAGCCCGATCCTGATCGCCAACGCTCTGCGCGGGCGCGGCCATTCCATCGTCTATCTGGTCGTCGACGACGCGCAGGCGCAGCCCGGCCTTCGGTCGCGGCTGGACCCGGTGATCCCTGTTGTCCGCTGGCAGGACGTCGCCGGGGACATCGCCGGTTTTCTGGACCGCGCAGGCGTCCAGGTGCTCAACTCGCACAATCTGAGCTTCGACCATCGCCTGTTCCATGCCCGTCCACGCCGGCTTCCGCCCTTCGTGGTGTCGCTGCGGGGCAGCTACGAAGCCTCGCCCGACTATCTCTCGGCGGACTTCATGCGCTTCATGGAGGGCGCGGCGAGCCGCTGGCTCTACCTCGCGGACAAGAACCTGCGGCCGCTGCGCCAGGCGGGGGTGGATCCGGCGACGTTTCGGCGCAGCTTCAATGCCTGCGAGCCGCCGCAGCGGCCGCGCGCCGCCCGCGCCGAGGTGCGCGCCCGCTTCGGGCTCCCTGAGGAGGCCTTCGTTCTGGCCCTGGCCTCCCGCGCCATCGCCGAGAAAGGCTGGGATATCGCCGCCGAGGTCGCGCGCGACCTGCAGGCGCTCCGACCGGGCGGGGTGATGGCGGTGCTGATGGGCGATGGGCCGGGACTGCGGGATTTCCGGGCGGCCTACGGGGCGTCGCCCTTCGTCCGGATCTGCGGGCACGTGGACGCGCCGTCCCGATTCCTGGGCGCCTTCGACCTGGGCATCCTCCCCAGCACCTTCGCCGGCGAGAGCTTCCCGCGCTTTCTGCTCGAGTGCTTCCAGGCCGGGGTTCCCGCGCTGAGCACGGACATCGGCGCGGCCGCCGAGCTCTTTGGGCCGGATCCCGATGAGGCGCCCGGAGCGCTGGTCCCGCACGAGGCGTCGCAGCCGGCGATCACCCGGATGATGACCGACCACGCCCGCCGCGCCCTGACTGAGCCGGGGCTCCACGCCGCCTGGGCGGCCCGCGCGGCGCAAGCGGCGGCCAGGTTCGACGTCGCCCGGCTGGTCGAGCACTATGAGCAGGTGTTCGCCGAGATCATCTGAGGCACGTCGCGCGCACAGCGGCGCGACCAGGGTTGGCGGCGCACCGCGCGCCCGTTACCCGCATGAAGTCGGCTTCTGGTTGCGACTGTTCGCCAATGCCCGCAAGCTGACGCGGCAGAGGGGCCAGTCATATGAACTCGAAATGGTCGGTCGGCCGGGCGGGGCCGCTGTTCCTACTTGCGTGCGGGATCGTCTTGATCGTTGTGGGGACGCTTCCGGCGCCCAGTTCGGTGATTGACCTCGGACCTGCCGACCTTAAGCCGGGTGCGGTCCAAACCGCCTCGTTCAACGTCATCAGACCCCGCGCGCCAGCGCGCCCGAAGGGAGCGAGCTGCACGGAGCGATCAGCGGAGGAAGCGAGCTGGGTTGATCGGCGGCGGGCCTGGCGCACAACGCTCACAGCTCGAAGCCGTGATGGTCTACGGCCCCCCAGGAGCCCCCAGCTACTTCCCGGTCTCGAACACGGCGGTAGCCAGAACCTGAACCCGGTCGAGCCGCTCGCCAGGCTTCTTGGCGCGGCTGATCACGATGGAGAACTTGGGATCCTCCAAGCTCTGGAATTCGCTGGTCGCCATGTCGCCGGTAGAGCTCTCCTTGATCAGCTTCCACCGACGGGTGAACGCGCTTGACGCGAGCACCGAAGAAACGACGGGCTGCAAGTCCGTGTCGCCGCCGCCGGTAATGTGACACATCGGGAGCTGGTCAGACACGACCAGGATGTAACCGGCCCCCTTCGTGGAATTGATCCGCCAATAATGATTGGCGACGCGCAGCGAGGGCGGAGGCAGACTCACATCTGCGACGTGGTCGACGAGCCCCATCTTGTCGCCGAGGCCGACCGTCGAGACGAACGGAGTGACGCCGTTCGACCAGCTCGCGGGGTTGAGCACCCACTCCTCGCATCCCCGCAGCGCTCCAGCGAAGCCATTTTCAAGATCGGGCTGAGCGGAGGCAGGGCTCGCCAGTCCAAGGGCGACGAAAGCTGCCGGAAGAGCAAGTCGCATAAGCTTCAACCCCCCGTTGTCATCGGCCAGGCTATCTGCAAGCTATCTGTTGCGGAAGCGCGTAGGCCAACGGCGGCCGATCGATCCGGACTTACGAGGTTCGCAAGCTTGGCCGCAACGGCATCACCATCGTCATCTGCCCGTCGCCTACCCAGAGCCGATGGCTGGGCGATCTGGCCCGCTCTCACCTCCACGTTGCTTGTCGTCGCCCTTGCCGCATTGTGCGGCCTGCCAGGGCTGGTCAGCTTCGTGCTGATCCCGATATCGGTTCTCGGGGGCTTGGCTGTCGCGGTGGCCTTAATGGTGGTGGCGGTGGTGATCGCCGCGCGAGGACGGCCAAGACGGTCGGGATCGATCCTGCTAGCGCTGCTTCTCCCGATTCTGCTCTGGCGACCGATCACCTGGACCGCAGACTGTCTGCACCTTGCGCTAACGGTCACGACGGGGGCTGGGCAGGCGGGTTCCCCGTTCAGGTTCGATGGCAGTCCATTTGCCGTTTACGATTGGTCCGTGGGATTGGCAGGTGGGCCGGCGACTTTCTTGATTCACGACGTGACGGACGAGATCGCCATCCCGCTCAAGCTCCACAGACACCCGGCCGCCCAAGAGAATGGGTTCGGCGAGGAATGCGCGGGGCGCGTGCGGCATCTACTCGGCCACTACTACGTCTGCACCATCCAACCCGGGGCGGACTGATGGAGCTGAACAGGGGACCGCTTCCGTCGCGGCTGTTTTGGTCTACCTACAGTGGGATGGTGGTGCTGGGGCTTGGGGGAGCCGTGGTCGGAACCGCCCTCGGGACGGCGATGATCCTCTTCCGCCGCGTGATCGAGCCGTGGATGCCGCTCGTGATTAATGTGGCGCTTCACTTCGCGTCTCGGCGTACGCACGGGCACCTCATCTATGGTCCGGCCGCCTATCCGTGGATCGTCGGGTGGGTCTACGCGATGGGCGTGTTTTGGGCGGCGACTGTCGCCCTGGCGGCCTACCTGAAACCGTCGACCGACCGTCGTGTCGACGCCTACCTCATGAGAAGGCAGGCGCTCGACACCAGCTATGTCAGCTCGGTCAAGGCTCCGCGGTCGCCAGGGCAGACTGAGTGATGGCGAACAGCCGCCGCGGCACCATCCTGCAATGATCGAGCCTCACCCTTGCGCGAAGTTCGACCGCGCGACCTCGATTACGCTGTCGACCGCGTCAGACTTGAGACGCGCCAAGGGAGATGCGCCAGCCAAGCCGGGATTAGGCTCGCGCAGCCAAAGCCACGCGGTCCGGGGATGCCCGACGATCTTAAGGACCTGAGCCAAGCCGGCGATGGGACGACCGTCGATGAATTGCTCGACCGGGAAGGCGTGTTTGCGGACGCCTACGAGCAAGCCGATCACGGCGCCCTGCTTTTGCCAGGTATGGAGCGTCGAGCGCGCGACCCCGTGTTCACGCTCCAATTCGGTCGGGCCCGCCAACGGCCCGGCCCATGCCTCGACCTTCAGCGGTGTCGCGTAGGCGGACAGCCGTTCCCGACCCTCTGCGGCAGAAACGAGTGCGCCTAGCCCTTCGCCCTGACTGACTTCCGGCGGCGCCTTCGGGGCGAACTTCAGGGGCTCGGGCGCCGCGTCGGGTTCGGCGACGATCTCGGCGATCAGCTTACCCAGCTCGGCCTTGCGCGTGACGAGGCGTTGCCGCGCGGCCGGCGAGAGCTTCGCCGCCGCAGCCCCGAATTCGGCGACGAGCTTGCCGATCGCCTCGACGTCCGCAGGGCTGGCTTTTGGGTTGCGCCTGGCGAACAGCCCGATCATCTCGGACACCGTCGGGCTAGCGAGCTTCGGCGTTTCGGTGGGCCGGCGGGCCGACGCGGCGGACATTGGCGTTCCTTCCCACTCAAAGTCCGATTTAGTGCAAAATGTTCCGTTTGTCCGGTTTGTGCGACCGTGCCTGCGCGCCAAATGGTCCCCGTCAGCGCGGCCTAAACCGCCCCGAACGCATCGCCGTTGGTCTCGTGGGTTTCAGTTATTGCAGTTATAACGCCTGCGACCTATCTTCAGATCGGAGGCCCGCCATGACCGCTCATGCCCTGCACTTTGTCTCACTCTCCGGGCAGGACCGCGGAAAGGTCGAGCAGCTTCCG
Organism: uncultured Phenylobacterium sp.; assembly: GCA_966434565.1. GTDB lineage: Bacteria > Pseudomonadota > Alphaproteobacteria > Caulobacterales > Caulobacteraceae > Phenylobacterium. The sequence continues at coordinate 696 of CBJNAS010000068.1, read as the reverse complement.
CGCCTCGTGGACGCCGACGTGGTCGAAATGCACGTGCGCACCAAGGAAGGCGACGACCGGACCGTCACCGTGCCGCACGCTGCGGTCGCCCTGATCGAGGCGATGTTCGCCTCCTTGTCGCGTGGCGAACGCGTGGCGGTGCTGTCCGAAGACGCGGAGATCACGCCGAACGAAGCCGCCGTGATCCTCGGCATTTCGCGGCCCCTCGTGGTGCATCGCATGGACATCGGCGATCTTCCGTTCCGCTATGTGGGCAAGCACCGCCGCGCGCGGCTCGCCGACGTGCTGGCGCTCAAGGCCAAGCTCGACGAGCAGCGCTCCGCCCTGAAGGCGCTGGCCGAGGACACCGACGACCTGGCGAAGGCCTATGGCGTCTAGCCCGCCGATCGCGGTCTACGACGCCTGCGTCCTCTATCCCTTCCAGCTCCGCAATCTGCTGGTCCAGTGCGCGGTCGACCGCCTGGTGGACGCCCGCTGGAGCGACGAGATCCACGACGAGTGGATGCGCAATCTGCTGGCGAACGAGCCCAGGCTCACCCGCGCCCGCCTGGAGACGACGCGCGACCTGATGGACCGGGTCCTCCCGCAGGCGCGGGTGACAAGTTACGCGGCGCGCATCCCTGCGATCAGCCTTCCGGATCCTGGGGACCGCCATGTCGTCGCCGCGGCTGCGGAAGCCGGCGCCTCGATCATCGT
>CBJNAS010000067.1:0-12694 GCA_966434565.1 uncultured Phenylobacterium sp. | reverse complement strand
GGCGCTGGCGCGTGAGCGCCTTTCCCATTGGGGCGCCGTCGAGATCTGGGAAGGCCCGGTCTGCCTCGTGCGCCTGCGTCGATCGGGGTGTGGGTAAAAGACCTGCCTCAGGCCGTGCGGCTCTGGAAGCGCATGGCGAAGGCGGCTGCGGCGTCGCCGCCGCTCTCGCGCCGCATGCGCTCGGCCACGGCCTGCAGGGCCTCGCTCTGGGCCTCGAAGCGCGCGACTTCCTGCCCGTGGCGCCGCACGATCCACTCTCCGGCCGCCTCGACCACTTCGTACATCTCGCCCCCACGCGAACACTGCAACCGAAGCGATAGTTTATAAGGGTTAACACACGATTTGCGCGCGCCCTGCGGCCTGGCGCCGCAGGGCGTGGCCAGATTGCTTATGAAACAGAAGCAATCTTCTGCGCAGGTGGTGGTTCGCTATCGCTTCGGACGAACTATCTAGCTTCCGAACAGCGCCGCCGAGGCGCTCCGGAGGAACTGAGCCGATGATCGAAAAGAGGCCTTTCGCGGCGCTGGGCGTCGCCGACCATGGCTGGCTGAAAGGCCGCCACCACTTCTCCTTCGCCGAGTATTTCGACCCCGGGCGGATGGGCTGGGGCGCGCTCCGGGTGTGGAACGACGACGAGATCGCGCCCCGCTCGGGCTTTCCGCCGCATCCGCACGCCGACATGGAGATCATCACCTATGTGCGGCAAGGCGCGATCACCCATCAGGACAGCCTGGGCAACGAGGGGCGCACGGAAGCGGGCGACGTCCAGGTGATGAGCGCCGGCTCCGGCATCCGTCACTCGGAGTACAACCTGGAGCCGGAGTCCACCTGGCTGTTCCAGATCTGGATCCAGCCCAGCCAGCGCGGCGGACCGCCCAGCTGGGGGGCGCGGCCGTTTCCCAAGGCGGACCGCGCGGGCCGCTTCGTGGCCCTGGCCTCCGGGCTTCCCGGCGACGAGGAGGCCCTGCCGATCCGCGCCGACGCGCGGGTGGCGGGCGCCACGCTGAAGGCTGGCGAGACGACGGAATACGCTTTGGGTCCCGGACGCCACGCCTATCTGGTGGCGGCGGCCGGCGCGATCGAGGTGAACGGCGTGCGGCTCGACACCCGCGACGGCGCGGCGGCGCGGGACGAGGCGGTGCTGCGGGTCAAGGCGCTGGAGGACGCCGAGGTGGTGCTCGTGGACGCGTCCTGAAAGAAGCGGCGGGGGTACAAGCTGCGCCCCCGCCGTACGCGTCACTCACACGGGATCAATGGAGCCGGGTGATCTCCACCACGGCCTCTTCCCACTCTCCGTGCTCCTCACGGATCAGGACGTAACGGTACTCCTCGCCGACATAGCTGTCGTAGCAGCTGGCGGCGCGCAGCGCCTCGGCCCGCGACGCGAACGCGCCGAGCTCGCCCGCCTCGTCGTCGACGAGCACCCAACGACCGCCCTTGGCGACCACCATCAGGTCGAACATCGATCCGTTCCCTATCCCCCCGGGACGACACCGTTATGTCACCCCCCGGGCGGCTGCGCGCCAGGACTCGCGGTCGCAGGCATGCGACCGAACGGCGCAGCTCGGCTGGGGGGCGCAGGGCGATCGTTTCAGGGGGGCGTTCCGGCCGCTCAGCCGTTGCGGAAGTAGGGTTCGACCGGCCCGGTCAGCTTGATGGTCAGCGGCTTGCCGCGGCGATCGCGCTTGTCGCCGAGGGCGAGCTTCACCCAGCCCTCCGACACGCAATACTCGTCGACGTTGGTCTTGTCCTCGCCGCGGAAGCGGACGCCCACGTTCCTGGCCAGCACGTCGGCGTCGTAGAAGGGGCTCGCAGGATCGGTGGACAGCCGGTCGGGAGGTGTGTCGCTCATCCGCCCGCTCTGTCACGGGCCGTGTCGGCGATCAAGCCGCCAGGCGCGCGGCCACCTCGTCAGGCGTCTCGAACAACCAGGTCGGCGCGCGCGAGGCCAGGGTCTCGCGGCGCGCGTAGCCCCAGGCCACCGCCCCGCAGGCCAGGCCCGCCTCGCGCGCCGCCTCGATGTCGCGCGTCTCGTCGCCGATACAGAGCGTCTCGCAGGGCTTCACCCGGGCGCGCCGCACCACCTTGCGGAACTTGGCGGCCTTGCCGAACAGGGCCGCGCCGCACTCGTAATGCTCGATCAGGGCCGCGGCCTCGGGGCCCAGGATGCGCTGCACGTTTTCCGCCGAGTTGGAGCTGACGACGCCCAGCACGACACCCTGGCCGGCCAGTCGGCGCAGCAGCGCCTTGGCGCCCGGGAACAGTGGAATGGCCTCGGCGTCCTCGCCCATGCGCTTGCGCAGGCGCCGGGCGATGAACGGCAGCTTCCAGCGGGCGACTCCCAGGGATCGCAGCACCTCGCGCGCGTCCCGGCAGCGCAAGTCCTCGATCTCGGTCTCCCCCACCTGGCGGAAGCCGAACCGCCGCGCCAGCGGGTGCAGCTCCCGGACCATCCAGCGCGCGCTGTCCGCGAGCGTCCCGTCGAAGTCGAAGATGACCAGCTTGTACATGAGCCGCGAACGACCTTGGCTGCTGAAGCCAGCTGCGCCTAAGGCTGCGTCGGGTCCAGGTCAAGCGCCGTTTGTTAAGGCCAGGTTAACCAGGTCGAGCCGTTCACACGTCTGCGCCGAAGGTGACTGAGGGGGCGTTCAGGACCTGGAGCCGAGTTGTGTGAATGCCGTAGCTTCGCTCGGGGAGAGGAGGGCGGCGGCGCTTCGCGCGTCAGGCGCGGTATTCCAGCTCGCGCAGGGTGGTGCTCATGCGTTCGCGCGCATAGCGCGTCAGCGGCTCGCGCCACTCGGGATGATTGGTCAGGTCGGTATTCATCCGCTCGGCCTCGAGACCGTCTTCGGGCCGGAGCCGAACGACGCCCGTCCAGAGCTGGGAGCCGGCCGCCCCGTACTTCAGAGCGACGATGCCGCCGAGCCGCTCGAACTGCCGGGCCCACCGTTCCGCATCGAAATGCTTCATCGATTCCTCCCTCGGTCCTCGGACTGCATTGGCCCTCGACCTGTTTGCGGGCGGATGGAACGTCAATTTCTCCGTCTTGTCCAGCTTTTGCGGCTAAACGCCCAATTGACACAATCTTGAATTGGCTTCGCGCCGCCGCAGCCACTTCAGATTATTTCCGCCTAGTCGGTCTGCATCAGCACCTGGTTCCCGCGCCGCAGCACCAGCCGGCGGCCAAAATGCTCGCCGCAGGCGGCCGCGAAGATGGCGCGCGCCAGGGTGACGCTGGCGGCGCGGGCGATGACCCGCTCGGGTGCGGTGCGCGGCAGGTTCCAGAGCTCGACCGCATACGGCAGCTGGCCCCCGGACGTGGGGACCACGCCCTTGGCTGCGCTGCGCGACGGCTGTCGACCCCGGATCATGCGGCTCAGGCTGTCAATGCGACCGCCCCGTCCAACGACTGAGGATCCGGTCCTTGTGCCGAAGGGTGACGTCTCGGCCCGGGAATTCACGCGCCGCGGCATAGTAGGCGGCGAAACCTACGGCCGGATTGGCGCTCACCGCGACCACGTATTCGACATAGGTCGCGGTCTCGTCCCAGACCTCCACGCGGTAGGGCAGATCCTCGTGCTCGACGGGAAAGCCGCCGAAGGGCGCAGATCTCCCATCGTCGCCGTCGCGCGGATCGTTCGGCGATTGAAACCTGCAAGCCAGCTGAAGCACTTGAGCTCTCCCCCAGAGCACCATGACACAATCTCAGCTCACCGCCAGGTAGTGTCAATCCGGCCAGGCGCGGCCTATCGCCGTCGGCGGCGAAGCAGTGTTAGCTAGACCTGCGATGTCCCTGCTCGCGCCGCTGCCCACGCTCTCGACGCGACCGCTGACCTGGCTGCGCGCACGCTTCCGGGCAAGCGAGGCCTGGTTCATCGCGCTCGCCATCGCGGTGGGCGCGGGCGCCGGCCTGCTGGCGGTTATCCAGGGTCGCCTCGCCCACGGGCTGCAGGTCAGGCTCTACGGCATCACCCCGGACTCGCGGCTGAGCGCCACGACGGTGCTGCAGCCCTTGAGCGTGCTCTGGCTGCCGCTGGGCGGCTTGCTGCTGGGCGCATGCAACTGGCTGATCGGCTTCTGGACGAGCCGGCCGGCGATCGACGCGGTGGAAGCCAATTCGCTGTACGGCGGGCGCATGTCGCTGCGGGGCAGCCTGGTGATCTGCCTGCAGACCCTGATCTCCAACGGCTTCGGCGCCTCGGTCGGCCTGGAGGCGGCCTACGCCCAGGCCGGCGGCGGGCTCGCCTCGACGCTCGGCCAGCGGCTGCGGCTGCGTCGCCACGACCTGCGCACCTTGGTGGGCGCGGGCGCGGGCGCAGCGATCGGCGCTGCCTTCGGCGCGCCGCTGGCGGGCGCCTTCTACGCCTTCGAGGTGGTGATCGGCTCGTACGCGCCCTCGATGATCGCCCCGGTCGCCGCCGCCTGCCTCGCGGCCTCGGTCTCCGCCGACGCGCTGGGGGTGGATTCCTACGCCCTGCGGGTCACGGTCATCCAGGCCCCGACAGTGGCCGACTACGCCCTCTACGCCGGCCTGGGCGCCGTCTGCTCCGTGTTCGGCGTGGTGCTGATGCTGCTGGTCGCGCGCGGCGAGCTGCTGGCCAAGAGCCTGCCTGCGCCGGCGCCCCTGCGCTTCTTCGTGGGCGGCGTGCTGCTCGCGGGTCTGGCGCTCGCCACGCCCCAGGTCATGTCCTCCGGCCACGGCGCGCTGCAGCTCGACCTGGCCGTGACCTTCCCGCTCGCCGCCCTCGCCGGCTTCCTGGCGCTGAAGACCCTGGCCTCGGTGATCTCGCTGTCCAGCGGCTTCCGCGGCGGCCTGTTCTTCGCCTCCCTGTTCATGGGATCGCTGATCGGCCAGCTCTACGCCCGGCTGCTGGCGCTCACCGACCTGCCGGCGGCCCTGGATGCGCAGAACGCCGCCCTGGTCGGCATGGGGGCGCTGGCCACCGCCGTGGTCGGCGGGCCGCTGACCATGAGCTTCCTGGTGCTGGAGACCACACGCGATTTCGGCGTCACCGCCGCCACCCTGGCGGCCTCCCTGGTCGCATCCAGCCTGGTGCGCGAGCGCTTCGGCTATTCCTTCTCGACCTGGCGGCTGCACCTGCGCGGCGAGACCGTCCGCAGCGCCCGCGACGTGGGCTGGGTGCGCACCCTGACCGCCGGGCGGATGATGCGCACCGACGTGGCCACCATCGCCGAGACCGCCACCCTCACCGAGTTCCGCCGACGCTTTCCGCTGGGCGGCGCGGGGCGCGTGGTGCTGCTGGACGAGGACGGCCGCTACGCCGGCATAGCCTCCACCGCCGCCGCCTACGCCGAGGACCACGCCCCCGAGCAGCGCGCCGCGGCGCTGGCGGCCAACAAGGACGTGACGCTGACGCCGGAGATGAACATCGCCGAAGTCATGCAGACCTTCGACCTCACCCAGAGCGAGGAGCTGGCCGTGGTGGACCGGGCGGGCCAGGTGCTGGGCGTGCTCGCCGAGAGCTATGTCTCGCGCCGCTACGCCAAGGAACTGGAACGCGTCCAGGAAGGGCTGTTCGGCGAGACCTGAACGCCAGGTCCGAGGGCGCGGGAAATCCTTACTGAGATCTTAAGAAACTGGCGCGGCGCGTGCTAAGGGACTCGTGGGAGGTCCCAGAATGAAACTGTCCGCCGCGGCCGCTATCGCCGCCTTTTTCGTCCCTGGCCTGGCGCTCGCCGCCCCGCTGACGTCCGCCCTGGCCAGGGACACCGCGCCGCCGCCTGCTGCGCCGGACGCGGCCGCCGCCCCGGGCCCGGTGCGCATGGCCATGAGCCGCCAGACGCTGTCGCCCGGCGGCAGGCTGGAACACCGCAACATGGGCGAGCGCTACCTGTTCGTGGTGTCCGGCCGGCTCAAGGTGTCCGACCTCGTCACCGGTGAAGAGCAGGTGGTCGAGGCCGGCAAGATGGCCGCCGAGCAACCCGGCGAGCTGGACGTGGCTGAGGCGCTGGGGAGCGAGCCGGTGGTGCTTTACGTCGTCGACCGTTCGGCCACGGCGGCGGCCACGACCCAGGCGGGTGGCGGCGGGAACTGATTCTACACCGCTCGCGCGTCATGCTGAACATAGGTCAATTTCAGGCCGTGTTTCTGCGGCCATGATCGGCGGGCCGGCGCAGAGGAGGTCGCAGATGGAAGAGGTCATGCGAGACGAGGCCTACGGCCGCGAGGACGCCCCCCGGGAGCTGCGCCAGCCGCCCGTCCAGCGGGCGCTTCGGGTGGTGCGCCCGGTCGGCGACGCTCTGGCCAGCCGCGGCCGCGACGCCGCCGAGGCGGTGCGCCGCCGGTCTCAGTCGCTCGGCCGCTACTCCGCGGCCCAGGTGAAGGCCCGCCCCTTCGCCGCAGCCGCCGTGGCGCTGGCGGCCGGCGCCCTGCTGGGCGCCCTGCTCTCGCCGCGGCGCCGTTTCGGCTGAGGCCATTCGCCGCCCCGCGCGGGGCAAGGCTTCCGGCTCTAGGCGCCGCGACGGCTCGGGCGTAGCCTCGATGCGAGGGACGCGTCGAGGATCTGTCGTGGTCAAAGCTCTTCTGTCAGGCGCGGCGGCGGCCGCGCTCCTGGCGACCTCCGCCCAGGCCGCCATGCGCGGCGAAGCCCCCGCCTGGGTGATCACGCCGGCGACCGACAGCTGCCGCACCGAGCTGGAGATGACCGGCCTCTCGGGCGTCACCTTGCCGGTCACCCTGGTCTCGGACGGCGAGACGGTGAGCCTGCTGTACGCCAAGGCCGATGCGCCGGAGCGGGCCTTCCTGCCGATCCGCGTCGACCACAAGCCCTACCCCAACCTCGCGTTGCGCCAGCCCGAGGGCAAGGGCGCGGCGATGCAGCTCAGCCCCGAGACCCTCGCGGCGCTGCGCAAGGGCGGCGCGCTGCAGATCGGCTGGCTGGCCGACGAACCGGTGCAGACGGCCCTGGCCGGCTCCGACCAGGGCATCGCCGACCTGCGCACCTGCGGCGCCCAGGTCGCCCAGCGCTTCCACGCGCAGCAGCAGGCCGAGCGCGAGGCCCAGGCGCGTGCGGAGGCCGAAGCCCGCGCCAGGTCCCTGGCCGAGGAGCAGATGGCCGCCGCCAAGGCGCAGAAAGACGCGGCCGAGGCCGAGGCCCGGCGCAGCGCCGCCGAAGCCGAACACCTGCGCGCCCAGACCGAGGCAGAGCGGCAGCGCGCCCAGGCCGAAGCCGAGGAGCAGGCCCAGGCGGACGCCGACGCCTACCCCCGCGCTCGCGGCTATGGCGGCCCGCGCTACGGCCAGGATCCCTACGGCTATGGCCAGCCCTCGCCGTACCGGGGGTGGTGAGCGCTGCGGGTCGAGCGTTCTTGCGCGATCCCTCCCCTTCCTGGGGCGACCGGATTCACATGTCTGCGCCGGACGCCCCCTCCGTCTCCCGCCTTGCGGCGGGAGCCACCTCCTCCGCTGCGCGGTGGAGGATCTGGAGCACCAATGATGCTCCACCGCGCAGCGGGGGAGCTGTCGCCGAAGGCGACTGAGGGGGCGTTCAAGCCCTCGAGCCGAGTTGTGTGAATGCGAGGCTCCAGAGAGCAAGATGTAGCACCCGCCGAGGCTGCCCAGGGCGTACTTCGGGTTCACGGGCGAGGGCGCCGAGAACAGCGGGCCGGCGTCCCGGGCTGCAACTCCATCGCTGTCTTCTCGTCGAAGCCGACCGTCTCCAGGCTGAGGCGATCCTAGTGTTAATCTGTATTTCACCCCACCCCGTTATTCTGCCCTGAAAATAGGTGGGGTGACAACATAATGCCTACGCGCGAACTGGTGCGGGCGAACGACGACGATGTCGTCGACGCCCGGCTGCTCAATGGACACTACGACGAGCTCCTCAGCGACTTCCGGCGCCGCATGGATACAGCGCTGAAAGCTCTTCGCGAGTACGAAGAAGCCGTCCGTCAGGGGGAGCACCTCTGATGACCGCCGCCGAAGGCCCCGGGGGCCTGACGGTGCTGATCGTCGACGACGAGCCGGTCAACCGGATGGTGCTGGCGCGAATGGTCGAGCACCACGGCTCGCAGTGCATCGAGGCCGCCAGCGGCGCGGAGGCGCTCGAGCTCCTGGATGTGCAGAAGGTCGATCTCGTGCTGCTGGACATCCACATGCCGCAGATGAGCGGCATACAGACGCTCGAACGCCTGCGCGCCGGCCCGGGCCCGAACCATGACGCGCCGGTGGTGGCCGTCACTGGCGACACCACGCGCCTGAAGCGCGACTATGTGGCCCTGGGCTTCGACGACTACGCCAACAAGCCGATCTCGCTGGCGGCCGTGAAGGCGATGCTCTGCGTGCGCCGCGAACCGGCCTTCCCTCCCATTTATGGGGAGGGGACGACCGCCAGGCGGTCAGAGGTGGGGCGGTAAGAGTCGAACGCGAGGCGCGGAGCTTGGCTCGGCTTCCCACCCTGCCCATGAAGGATAGGGAGGTCCTCAGCCGGCGCGGCGGCGGGCCGCGCGCCAGAGCAGCCACAGGCCGATCACGATCAGGCTCTGGGCGACCGCCGAGAGCATGACCGAACCGGCCAGGCCGAGGTTGATCACCGCGTGCTCGGCGGCGGGCGTCCGGCTGTCGCTGATGTAGAACAGCCAGCCCAGCGCGAGACCGCCGCAGAGGACGAACACAAGGCCCGCGGCCGTGCGCGCCAGAAGAGCGGCGCCGGTCGCCTCGCGCGCTTCTTCCACACTTCTCCTCATCTGCCTAACAACGCCCGTCGAGGCTTCGCGGCGCCAGGAGGACGAGCTTCCAGTCGGGCCGGTCGGCGGGCAGAAAGGTGAACTGCTCGAACGCCAGCGCCCCGTCCTGCGGGTGGTCGAATCGCCTGAGGCCGCCCTCGCGCGCCAGCACCGCCTGTTCGTCCCACAGCCGGGCGAACAGCGGCTCGTGGCGCAAGTCCTCGACCAGGCCCCGCATCTGCGGATCGCCCACGCTGCGGCTGAAGTCGGCGCGGAACTCGGCGAGCACGCGGCGGGCGCGATCTTCCCAGTCGACGATCAAGCGCCGCGCCTGCGGCGCACGGAACAGGTAGCGCAGCAGGTTGCGCTCGCCCCGTTTTTCCCCGGCCGCGTCGAGCCAGCCCGCGAACAGCCGCCCGGCCGCGGGATTCCAGCAGGCGGCGGTCCAGCATCGGTCGAGCGCATAGGCCGGCCCGTCGTAGCGCGCGACCGCCTCGGCCAGGCCGGCGGGCGCGCCCGGCGCGGCGGCGTTCGGCTGGGCCGGATCACGTCGCCCGGCGAGGTTGAAGAGATAGGCGCGCTCGGCGCGGCTGAGCTGCAGAGCCTGCGACAGGCGGGCCAGGGCCTCGGGCGAGGCCGAGACCTCCCGCCCCTGCTCCAGCCAGGCGCACCAGGTGGGGCTGACCCCGGCCAGTTGGGCCACCTCCTCCCGGCGCAGGCCCGGCGTGCGGCGCCGCGCGCCGCGCGGCAGGCCCGCGGCCTGCGGCGACAGCCGCTCGCGGTGCGTCCGCAGAAAGTCGCCCAGAAGGCGCCGCCGATCGCTGGCCAGGGTCTGCATGGCGCCACTTATAACAGGATAAGCTCCCGCCTTGTACTAGTCTGAATTCGGCGCAGATTGGGTGCGCCCATCGGAGACCGCCCATGACCCCGAACCCCGCCCGTAATGACGCCCCGCGTCACGAAGAGATCGTCGAGGCCCAGTTCGGCCCCCAGGCCCAGGCCTATGTGCAGAGCGCCGTGCACGCCGCGGGCGAAGACCTCGACGAGCTGGAGGCGCTGGCGGCCCGGGCGCGGCCGGCGCGCGCGCTGGACCTCGGCTGCGGCGGCGGCCACGTCGCCTACCGCCTGGCCCCCTACGCTGGCGAGGTGACGGCCTGCGATCTCTCCGCCGAGATGCTGGCGGCAGTGCGCCAGACCGCCGCCGCGCGCGGCCTGGGCAACATCGCCACGCAGCAGGCGCCCGCCGAGCGCCTGCCCTTCGCCGACGCCGCCTTCGACTTCGTCGCCACCCGGTTCAGCGCCCACCACTGGGGCGACCTGGACCGCGGCCTGGCGGAGGCCCGGCGCGTCGCCCGCCGCGGCGCGGCCGCCGTCTTTATCGACGCCATCGCGCCCGGCCGGCCACCGCTGGACACCCATCTGCAGGCGGTGGAGCTGCTGCGCGACACCAGCCACGTGCGTGACTACACCGCCGCGGAATGGACCGCCGCCGTGGAGCGCGCGGGCTTCGACCTGGTCTCCGCGAGGCGGCGGCGGGTGCGCATGGACTTCCCGGCCTGGATCGCGCGGATGCGCACGCCCGAGGCCCAGGTCCAGGCGATCCGCGCCCTGCAGGCCCAGGCCTCGGCGGAGGTCCGCGCCCACTTCGCCATCGAGCCGGACGGCTCCTTCCAGCTCGATGTCCTGCTGCTGGAGGCGGCCGCCTGACCCACCGCCCTGGCCTTTGCGGAGGGGGCGTCCGGCTCTCCGGCGGACGCCCCCTACCCCACCGTTATATCGGCATGCGCATGATTTCCTGGTAGGCGCTGATCACCTGGTCGCGCACCGCCATGACCGTCTCCAGGCTGGTCTCGGCGGCGGAGACGGCGGTGACCACGTCGACCAGCTCGGCCTTGCCCTGCACCTGCTTGGCCATCTGGGTCTCGGCGTTGCGCGAGGACTGCACCATGTCGGTCATCGCCGACTTCAGCATCTGGCCGAAGCCCGCGCCTGGGGCCTGGACCGCGCCTGCGCCGGCGGTCTCCAGCCCGGCCGCCTTCTGCACGGCGGCGTAGGCCTTGGCGGCGGAAATCGCGTTGATCATGGCTCAGCCGCCCTACTTCTTCAGCAGGTCGAGGGTGCGCGATTCCATCGACCGCGCCGTCTCGATGACGTTCAGGTTGGCCTCGTAGGCGCGCTGCGCCTCCTTCATGTCGAGGGCTTCGACCAGAGGGTCGACATTGGGCTCCTTGACGTAGCCCTTGGCGTCGGCGGCCGGATTGCCGGGCTCGTAGGCGCTCTTGAAGGCGGTGCGGTCCGGGTCCACCCGCGACATGGTCACGCCGGTCGCGCCGCCGGCGACATGGGTCGGCTGAAACACCGGGACCTGGCGGCGGTAGGGGTCGCCGCCGGCGGTCCGGGAGGTCGAGTTCGCGTTCGCCAGGTTCTCGGCGATGATCCGCATTCGCGCCTGCTGGGCGCGCAGCGCCGAGGCGGCGATCGCCTGGGTGACGCCGGTCATGGTCATGGGATCAGCCATTCAGGCGCTCCTTACTTGCCCGGCGCCCGGGCGGCCATGCGCAGCAGGCCGAGCGACTTCTGGTAGAAGCTGACGGCGGCGTCGTAGTTCATCCGCGCATCGCTCATCTTCATCATCTCCTCTTCCAGCACCACGGCGTTGCCGTCGAGCCGGGTCTCGGAGTCGCGCCCGGTCACCGCCCGGAAGCCGGACTTCAGCCCGCCCTGGGCGGACCTGGGCTGCATGTGGCCGGGATCGGTGAGCGCCGGCGCCATCGCCGCGCCCCCGCTCTGCATCCGGGCCTGCACCTGCGCGTCGAAGCTGAAGGCCCTCAGGTCCTTGGGAAGGTAGCCCGGGGTGTCGGAGTTGGCGACGTTCTGCGCGATCAGCTGCTGGCGCTCCGAGAGGTAGCCCAGGCGTCCGCGCAGCATGGCGAACAGCGGGATCTGCGATATGTCCATTCGAACATGGTGAACAAACAGGGTTAATCGGGACTTAATCGACTCACCCGAGCGTGCGATGGAGGGCCTCGTTACCATCGCAGAAGCGCTTATGAATCTTGCAGATTTCGCCCGAGCCGTGTTCGCGCTCGCGTTAACGCTCGGGTTGCTCGGCCTGTTCGCCGTGGCCCTTCGCCGCTGGGGCCCGGGCGTGCTGGCGCGCTTCGCCCAGCCGCGGGCCGAGCGCCGGCTGGCGGTCGTCGAGACCCTGGTCCTGGACCCGTCGCGGCGGCTGGTGCTGGTCTCCTGCGACGGGCGCGAGCGGCTCTTGCTGCTGGGCGAGGGGCGGGTGATCGAGACGCCGCGGGAGCTGGCCTGATGAGCGACCTGCTGCGGGCGATTCGCCGGCTGCCGGCCGAGGAGTGGCGCCGGGCGGCCGGCCTGGCGGCGCTCACCACCCTGGCCAGCCTGGTCTTCCCGGCTGCCGCCGTGGCTCAGGCGGTGAACATCAACCTGGGCACCGGGGCGGGGTTGACCGACCGGGTGGTCCAGCTGATCGGCCTGATGACGGTGCTGAGCCTGGCGCCCTCGATCGTCATCATGACCACCTCCTTCGTGCGCATCGTGGTGGTGCTGAGCCTGCTGCGCACGGCGCTCGGCCTGCAGCAGAGCCCGCCGAACGCGGTGATCATCTCGCTTTCGCTGTTCCTCACCTCGGTGGTGATGGGCCCGACCCTGGAGCAGTCCTACCAGCAGGGGGTCAAGCCGCTGCTCAACCACCAGATGGAGCTGCCCCAGGCCTTCGACGCCGCCGGCGGCCCGCTCAAGCGCTTCATGCTGGCCCAGGTGAGCCCCGACGACCTCGGCCTGTTCGTCAAGCTCTCCCGCATCCCCAAGCCGGCGCACGCGATCGACACCCCGATCCGCATCGTCACCCCCGCCTTCATGATCTCCGAGCTGAAGCGCGCCTTCGAGATCGGCTTCCTGCTGTTCGTGCCCTTCCTGGTGATCGACCTAGTGGTGGCCTCGATCCTGATGAGCATGGGCATGATGATGCTGCCGCCGGTGACGG
>CBJNAS010000066.1:0-12900 GCA_966434565.1 uncultured Phenylobacterium sp. | reverse complement strand
CCTGCAGGGCGCCGGCGGCCTTGATGGTCTGCAGGATGGAGATCATGTCGCGCGGCGTAACCCCCAGGGCGTTGAGGCCGGCCACCAGGGTCGCCAGGGAAGCGCCGTTCTTCACGGTCAGGAACTGGCGGCCCTTCTCCTCGTCGACGGAGACCGTGCTCTGCGGAACCACCGTGGTCTGGCCCTTGGAGAAGGGCGCGGGCTGGCTCACCGCGGGGTTCTCCTGGACGGTGATGGTCAGGTTGCCCTGTTGCACCGCGACCGTGGAGATCCGCACGTTCTCGCCCATGACGATCACGCCGGCGACCTCGTCGATCACCACGCGGGCGGGCGCGTCCGGCTCCACGGCCAGGTTCTCCACCTGGGAGACGAAGCCCATCATGTCCTCGCCGTCGGTGGGATGGATGGCGACGATGGTCGGGTTCTCGGCGACGGCCGCGCCGGGGTAGCGGGCGTTGATCACCTCGGCGATGCGCCGGGCGGTGGTGAAGTCCGGGTTGCGCAGGGTGAGCCTGAGCCTGTCCATGCTGGCCAGCTGGAAGCCGATCTCGCGCTCCACCACCGCGCCGGAGGCGATGCGGCCGGCTGTGGGCACGCCCTTGGAGACGGTCGTGCCCGAGGCGCCCTGGGCGCTGACCGAGCCGGTCTGCACCGTCCCTTGCGCCACCGCATAGGCCTGGCCGTCGGCGCCGAGCAGGGGCGTGACCAGCAGGGTGCCGCCCAGCAGGCTCTTGGCGTCGCCCAGCGCCGACACCGTCACGTCCATCTGCGAGCCCGCGGCGGCGAAGGCGGGCAGCTTGGCGGTGACCATCACCGCCGCCACGTTCTTGGTGTTGAGGTTGGCGTCGCGGGTGTTGACCCCCAAGCGCTCCAGCATGGCCTCGAGGCTCTGCTTGGTCATCGGCGCGTTGCGCAGGGCGTCGCCCGTGCCGTTCAGGCCGACGACGATGCCGTAGCCCACCAGCATGTTCTCGCGCACGCCCTCGAACTCGACGATGTCCTTGATGCGCGACTTGGCGAAGGCCGGCCCGGCCGCGAAGCTGGCGGCAAGCAGGACGGCGAAGAGGCGAAGCGTGCGTAACATGGTTAACCGGCTGGCTGTTCGCTGCCGCCCATGCGACAGCCGTGCCAACCCGGCGCCACCTGAAGAGTCGAGTAAATTCAGTGCTTGACGCGCCATGCCGGCGCGGCGCGCGGCGCCCCCGGCAGAAATTGCCCGGCATTAACCATACGGCAACGGCGCCGCCGGACCCTCCCAGGTGTTAAGGTCTGTGGGGAAGCGCGAGTCGCCAGGAATGAAGATCACCGGACCCAACGGAACCGGCGCAGCTGGCGGCCCCAGGGGGGCCAAACCGGCTGCCGGAGGCGGCGGCTTCAAGCTGCCTGCCGCCGAAGAGGCGGGGGCCGCGGCGCCGACCGCCGGCGTCGGCCGCGTGGCGGGGGTGATGGGCGTCGACGCCCTGCTCGCCCTGCAGGACGTCGGCGGCCCGCTGGAGCGCAAGCGCCGGGCGGTCGGCCGCGCCGGCCGAATCCTCGACGTGCTCGACGAGGTCAAGCTCGCGCTGCTGGACGGGAGCCTCGACTTGGGGCAGTTGGATCGCTTGCGGCGCGCCGTCCGCGACGAGCGGGCGCGCACGGACGATCCGAAACTGGAAGGAGTGCTCGACGAAATCGAACTTCGAGCCGCTGTTGAAATAGCCAAGCTTGAGCAAGCCGCCCATGCGGCGTAATCGCACGGATAGGGAGCGTGCCGATTGAAAACAACGTTCGTTCCAGGGTACACGCAGCGCGTGTTTCTTAGCGTCCAGGGGGCGTGAGGGTTTGCATGAGCACAGCCACGGTTCTGGCTGAAAAGCCTGACTATCGTCCGAGTGAGGACGAAGAGTTCATGAATGAACGGCAGCTTGAGTACTTCAAGCAGAAACTGTTCGATTGGAAGGAGGAAATCCTTCGGGAGTCGCGCGAGACGCTCACTCATCTGCAGAGCGAGACCGAGAACCACCCGGATCTGGCCGACCGCGCCTCTTCGGAGACCGACCGGGCTCTCGAGCTCCGCACCCGCGACCGCCAGCGCAAATTGATTTCCAAGATCGACGAGGCGCTGCGGCGGATCGAGGACGGCAGCTACGGCTACTGCGAAGAGACCGGCGAGCCGATCGGCATCGCCCGGCTCGAGGCCCGCCCGATCGCCACGCTAAGCCTGGAGGCCCAGGAGCGGCATGAGCGGCGAGAGCGGGTCCACCGCGACGACTGAAGCCGGATCGGACTGACATGCGGCCCCCTCGCGGGGCCGTTTTCTCTTTCGGGGGAAGCATCCCAGCGCCTTGCCGCGCCGCTTGATGGAACCATAACCGCTCATCCCGGCGAAAGTCGGGAGGGCGTTTCGGCGTTCCGCTCAATAGGCGATGTCCGTCGGGGCGCGGATCCACGCCTCGGAGACGTTCACCCTGGACCGGCGCTTTGCGAGTAGGCAGGTCTCCTGCTAAATATGCTCAAACTGAGCATATTCCGGCGAATGACGCCCCGGGTCCGTCCCGATAGTTGATGGGCGCAAGCCATTGGAGCCCTTGGCCGTGACAACCTCCTTCTACGCCATCCATACCCACGGCTTCGTCCGGGCCGCGGTCTGCACGCCGCGGGTGGCGGTAGGCGATCCCGGCTTCAACGCGGTCGAGACGTTGGAGATGGCCAAGAGGGGCCACGCCGAGGGCGTCGACCTGATGCTGTTCCCGGAGCTGGGCCTTTCCGCCTACGCCATCGACGACCTGCTGCTGCAGGACGCGCTGCTGCGACGCGTGGAGACCGAGCTCGCTGGCCTGGCTGACGCCAGCGCCGAGCTCTCGCCGGTGCTGGTCGTGGGGGCGCCGCTCCGCCACGGCGGCCGGCTGTACAACTGCGCCGTGGTGATCGCCAAGGGCGAGATCCTGGGCGTGGTCCCGAAGAGCTTCCCGCCGAACTACCGCGAATATTACGAGCTGCGCTGGTTCGCGCCGGGCTTTGGCGTGACCGGGCTGGAGATTGCGGTCGCCGGCCGGCGGGCCCCCTTCGGGACCGACCTCGTCTTCGAGGCGGAGGACCTGGCCGACTTCGTCTTCGCCGCGGAGATCTGCGAGGATTTCTGGGCGCCTGCGCCGCCCTCCACCCAGGCCGCGCTCGCCGGCGCGCTCATCCTGCTCAACCTCTCGGCCTCCAACATCGTCGTCGGCAAGGCGGACGACCGCGAGATGCTCTGCGCCTCCCAGTCCGCGCGCTGCCAGGCGGCCTATCTCTATTCGGCCGCGGGCCCGGGCGAGAGCACGACCGACCTGGCCTGGGACGGCCAGGCCAGCATTCACGAGCTCGGCCGGCGCCTGGCCCAGACCGAGCGTTTCCCGGCCGAGGGCCAGATGTGCCTGGCCGACATCGACGTGGAGCGGCTGAAGCTCGAGCGGATGCGCACGCCGACGTTCAACGCCGCGGCCATGGCGGCCGGCCATCCGGAAAAGGCCTTCCGGCGGGTGCGCTTCGAGCACCGGCCGCATTTCCGCGACGTCGGCCTGGCGCGCACGGTCGAGCGTTTCCCCTTCGTGCCCAGCGATGCGGCGCGGCTCGACAAGGACTGTTACGAGGCCTTCAACATCCAGGTGCAGGGGCTGGCCAAGCGGCTCGCGTCCACCAACGGCCAGAGGATCGTCATCGGGGTTTCGGGCGGCCTCGATTCCACCCACGCCCTGATCGTCGCCTGCAAGGCGTTCGATGCGCTGGGCCTGCCGCGCTCGAACATCCTGGCCTTCACCCTGCCGGGCTTCGCCACCAGCGAGGGCACCAAGTCGAACGCTTGGGCGCTGATGAAGGCGCTCGGGGTGAGCGGCCAGGAGATCGACATCCGCCCGGCCGCCCGGCGCATGCTGGAGGACATCGGCCATCCCTTCGCCGGCGGCGAGCCGGTCTATGACGTGACCTTCGAAAACGTCCAGGCCGGCTTGCGCACCGACTACCTGTTCCGGCTGGCCAACCAGAACAGCGCCTTCGTGCTGGGCACCGGCGACCTTTCGGAGCTGGCGCTCGGCTGGTGCACCTATGGGGTCGGCGACCAGATGAGCCACTACAACGTCAACGCCTCGGTCTCGAAGACCCTCATCCAGCACCTGATCCGCTGGGTGGCCAGCACGGGCCAGTTCGACAAGGTGGCCTCGAAGACCCTGCTGGGCGTGCTGGACACGGAGATTTCGCCGGAGCTGGTGCCGGCCGACGCGGACGGCGCGATCCAGAGCACCCAGGCCATCGTCGGCCCCTACGAGCTGCAGGACTTCAGCCTCTACTACATCACCCGCTACGGCCTGCGGCCGTCGAAGATCGCGTTCCTGCAATGGCATGCCTGGCGCGACGTCGGCCGCGAGCCGTGGCCGCCGAATTTCCCGCAAGGCGCGCGCCACGCCTACGACCTGCCGACGCTGAAGAAATGGCTGTCGGTTTTCCTGTTCCGCTTCTTCCAGATCAGCCAGTTCAAGCGCTCCGCCCTGCCGAACGGACCGAAGGTGGTCTCTGGCGGCAATCTCTCGCCCCGTGGCGATTGGCGCGCGCCTTCGGACGGAACCGCCAAGGTCTGGCTGGAAGAGCTCGAGGCCAACGTGCCGTGACGGCGACCAGGGGAGTGGACGCTATGGCGCCGCTTTTCGCCCATCCGTCATCGCCCGCTTCACGCCGGCGAGCCATCCCAAGGCCGTTCCGCATTAGCTGAGGCAGGCGTTTTGGGTTGGGTGGCCGCGTCCATTCACCCCGCCCGCGCCACCTTGATCGCCGTCGGCGCCGGCTCGGGCCAGGCGCCCTGGAGGGCGGGGACGACATCCTCGACGCGCTCGACCGCCACCCAGGATTCCATGAACTCCGCGGGCGTCAGGTGATGGTCGACGGTGTGCTGGAACAGGTCGAACAGCGGCTGCCAGAAGGCGTTCGGATTGTAGAACACCACCGGCTTGGCGTGCAGGTCGAGCCGGCGCCAGGAGAGCAGCTCGACGATCTCCTCCAGGGTGCCGACGCCGCCCGGCAGGACGACGAAGCCGTCGGAGCGCTCGAACATCAGCATCTTGCGCTGGTGCATGTTGGCGACGACGAGGTGCTCGACGGTCTCCAGCGCGCGCTCGCGGCCGATCAGGAAGTCGGGGATGATGCCCAGCACCCGTCCGCCGGCCTCGTGGGCGGCGCGCGCGCAGGCGCCCATCAGGCCCACGCCGCCGCCGCCGTAAACCAGCTCGAGATCCGCCTCGGCCAGGGCCCCGCCCAAGGCGGCGGCGGCCTGCACGAAGGCCGGGTCGGCGGCGTCCGATGAACCGCAGAACACGCACACCGACTGGACGCGGTCCGTCGCACGCCCCATCAACAGCACTCCTTCATCGCCCGGCTTGCGGCGCCAGACGGAAACCATGATTACCTACGGCCCGGGTTAAGGAGTTTTGTCCACCACGTGTTCCGCAAAAAGGCGCAAATCGCCGCCGTGCTGTTGATCCTGACAGGCCTGGGCGCCTGCCGCGCGGCGCGGCCGGCGCCGCATGCCGACGACTCATCGCAGGGCGAAGCGGGCTATGTCGCCCCGCCCACGGCGGTCGAGGCAGCCGTGTCCGCGCATGGCGTGACCCTGCTGGGCGAGGCGCCAGCGGGTTCCATGGTGCGCCTCGCCACACCGGCGGGCGAGGCGCTGACGACGCGCGCCGACGGCCAGGGCCGTTGGAAGCTGGAGGCGCCCGCGTCGGGCGCGGTGCGGATCTACGGGCTTTCCGCCGAAAGCGGCGGCCGGCGCGTGCAGGCGCAGGGCTACGTCCTGATCGGCCCCCGCGGCCAGGCGGCGCTGCTGCGGGCCGGCGCTGCGGCGCTGCGGCTCGACCACGCCGGCGGCTCGCGCATCGCCGCGCTCGACTTCGACGCAGAGGGCGGGGCGCTGCTCTCCGGCTGGGCCGCGGCCGGCACCGACGTGCTGGTGCGCCTCGATGGCAAGCCCGTGGGCGAAGCCCGCGCGGACGAGGACGGCCGCTTCACCCTGTCGCTGCCGAGGCTGGCCCCAGGCCGGCACCGCATAGACACGACGGGCGTCGCCTTCACCGATGCGCTGCTGCTCGACGCCACGCCGCCGGGGCCCCTTGTCGGCGGCCCGCTGCATAGCCAGGTGACCCCACAGGGCCTGCGCGCCGACTGGCTGACGCCGGGCGGCGGGGTCCAGTCCACCGTCCTCACGGGCTGATCCGGTGCGCTCGCTGAGTTCCGAGTCCTCACGCCGCCTGGCCGGCGCCGACGCCGTGGCGCCCAAAGGGGTCCGGTTCGATTTCTGGCGCTCGATGGGCGACCTTGGGCGCCTCGTGCTCCGCTCGGGCGCGCCGAACCTGGGCGGCCGGATCGCAGCGGCTCTGGTGCTGGTGGTGATCGGCAAGCTGGCCAGCGTCTGGGGCCCGGTGGTGCTGGGCGACGCGGTGAACACGCTGACGCCCGGAAACGGCGGCGCGGCCCTGGGCGCGGGCTTCGTCGCCGGCGCGCTCGCCTTCGCGGCGCTCAGCCTCGTCGCCGCCTGCGCCCCCTACGCCCGCGACGTGGTCTTCACCCGCGTCTCCCAGGCGACGATGGCGCGCGCGGCGGTGGAGACCTTCCAGCATGCGCTCGGCCTGTCGCTCGACTTTCACCAGTCCAAGCAGATGGGGTCGCTCTCGCGCATCATCGACCGGGGTTCGCGCTCGACCGACTTCCTGATCCGCAGCGTGGTCTTCAACATCGGGCCGACCCTGGTCGAGCTGGCGCTCGGCATGGTGGTGATGATCACCCGCCTCGACTGGCGCTTTGCGCTGACCGCCTTCGCCAGCATCGCGCTCTACGTGGCGGTGACCTTCCGCATCACCGACTGGCGGCTGTCGCACCGGAGGGCGCTGAACGAGGCCGACAGCCTGAGCGCCGGCCTGGCGGTGGACGCCCTGATCAACTACGAGACGGTCAAGACCTTCGGGGCCGAGCCGCGCGTGGTGGCCGCCTACGCCGAGGCGATGGGCGGCTATGTGGAGGCCAGTGTCCAGGCCAACAGCTCGCTGAACCTGCTGAATACGACTCAGGCGCTGATCCTCAACGGCGGCCTGGCGGTGCTGACCGTCATGGCGGGCCTGGCGGTCACCCATGGCCAGATGCGGATCGGCCAGGTGGTCACCGCCGTGCTGCTGCTACGAGGCCTCTACCAGCCGCTCGGCATCCTGGGCTTCAACTACCGGGAGATCCGCCAGGCCTTCATCGACATGGAGCAGATGGTCGAGCTCTCCGAAGTCCGGCCCGAGATCGTCGATGCGCCGGACGCCCGCGACTTGCCGCCGGCCAGCGGCCAGGGCGCGGCGGTGGCCTTCGAGCGGGTCAGCTTCCGACACGACGCGCGTTCCCAGGGGCTGGCCGAGGTGAGCTTCGCCGCCGGCCCCGGCCAGACGCTGGCGCTGGTGGGACCGTCCGGAGCCGGCAAGACCACGGCGGTCCGGCTGGCCATGCGGCTGATCGATCCCCAGGCGGGCTCGGTGCGGATCGACGGGGTCGACATGCGCCAGGTGAGGCTGGCGGCGCTGCGGCGCGCGGTCGCCCTGGTGCCGCAGGACGTGGCGCTGTTCAACGACACCCTGTTCCGCAACATCGCCTTCGCCCGCCCGGACGCGACGCCTGCCGAGGTGCGCGCGGCCGCGGACGCCGCCGAGCTCGGCGGTTTCATCGACAGCCTGCCGAACGGGATGGAGACGCGGGTGGGCGAGCGCGGGCTCAAGCTCTCGGGCGGCGAGCGCCAGCGGGTGGGCATCGCCCGGGCGCTGCTGGCCGATCCGCGGCTGCTGATCCTCGACGAGGCGACCAGCGCGCTGGACGGGCCGACGGAGGCGGCGATCCAGGAGACCTTGCGCAAGGTTCGCGCCGGGCGGACCACCCTGGTCATTGCCCACCGGCTCTCGACCATTGTCGATGCGGACCAGATCCTGGTGCTGCGGCGGGGCCGCATCGTCGAGCGCGGGACCCACGAGGAACTGCTGGCCAGGGGCGGGGAGTACGCCGCCCTCTGGCGGCGGCAGACGCGGGCGGCGTGAGGCTTGCCCTCAGGGCGTGGGCGTCAGAGCGTGCCGAGGGTGTTCAGCAAGGCCCAGATCAGGACGCTGACCACGCCCAGCACCACCAGGAGCCCGACGCCCCAGAGCGCCTCGACGATCGCGCCGACGGCCAGCAGGCGCAGCACCGGATGCTCCGTACGCGCGTGGGCGCGGGTCTCGACCGGGTCCGACCGCAACATCTGACCTCCCTGCCGCGCGTCTTTCAGCGCGCGATCGTGCGAGACCAAAGATATGCAATGATATTTCGGTTCTGCAATCAGACTTTTTGAGATCGGGTACGGGACTTTGTGACAGCTGGCCCGCGCGACCTGCGGCTCCTCTTGCTCGCCTGCGGGTGGGCGCGGCGCTTATATGTCGCGACAGCCCAGCACCCGCGATGGAGGCAACCTTGCGCTATCTGCACACCATGGTCCGCGTGACCGACCTGGAACGGTCGCTCGATTTCTACTGCGCCAAGCTGGGCCGGGTCGAAGTCGCGTGGCACGAGGTTCCGGCGGGCCGCTACACCCTGGTCTTCCTGGCCGCGCCGGCCGACCAGGGCGCCGCGCGGGAGGCCGGCGCGCCCTGCGTCGAGCTCACCTACAACTGGGATGCGGAAGACTACGGCGGCGGCCGCAACTTCGGCCACCTGGCCTATGAGGTGGACGACATCTACGCCGTTTGCCAGCGACTGAAGGACGCCGGGGTCCCCATCAACCGCCCGCCGCGCGACGGGCGTATGGCCTTCGTCCGCTCGCCCGACGACATCTCCGTGGAGTTGCTGCAGGCCGGCGCGCCGCTGCCGCCGGCCGAGCCGTGGGTCTCGATGGCCAACACGGGCGTTTGGTAAGAAGGACGTCCTGCCGTCTCCGCCTGCCAGGAGCCATGCCATGGACCAGCCGCTCGCCCTCGGCGCGCCTGCGCTCCCGCTCAACGATGGCGAGACCATGCCGCAACTGGGCCTGGGCGTCTGGCAGACGCCGCCGGAGCTGACCGCCCAGGCGGTGCTGAGCGCGCTCGAGTTGGGCTATCGCCTGATCGACACCGCCGCGGCCTACGGCAACGAGGCGGCGGTGGGCGAGGCGGTGCGCGCCGCCGGGCTGCCGCGCGAGGCGGTGTACGTCACCACCAAGGTCTGGAACAGCGACCACGGCCATGACGAGACGCTCGCCGCCTTCGACCGCAGCCAGAAGCGGCTGGGCCTGGACTACTTGGACCTCTACCTCATCCATTGGCCGGTCCCTTCGCGCGGCCGCTACATCGAGACCTGGCGGGCGCTGATCCGGCTGCAGGAGGAGGGGCGGGTCCGTTCGATCGGCGTCTCGAACTTCATGGTCGAGCACCTGCGCCGGATCATCGCCGAAACCGGCCTCGCCCCGGCGGTCAACCAGATCGAGCTGCATCCCCGCTTCCAGCAGAGCGACCTGCGCGCCTTCCACGCCAGCCAGGGGATCGTCACCCAGTCCTGGAGCCCACTGGGCCAGGGGACGCTGCTGAAGCATCCGACCCTAGCCCGCATCGCCGCCCGGCACGGCAAGACGCCCGCCCAGGCCATCGTCCGCTGGCATCTGGACTGCGGCCTGGCGGTGATCCCCAAGTCGGTGCGGCCGGAGCGGATCGCCGAGAACGCCGAGGTCTTCGACTTCCGCCTCGACCGCGAGGACATGGCCGCGATCGACGCCCTGGACGACCCGAACGGGCGGATGGGCGACGATCCGCTGGCGTTGTGAGGGAAAAACGCCCCCTCCGTCTCGCGCCTGCGGCGCGCGCCGGCCTCTAATGGGCCTGATCAAACGCCAATCCCGGGCGCCGGCGAGCTCAGTCGAGCCGCGTCCAGCGGGCGAAGGCGGCGGCCTGGCCGTGCAGCCGGCCCTCGGCATCGACCAGATTCCAGACCGTGGCCTTTTCGATCCGGAACCGCCGCCCCGTGGCGGAGACGCGGACGCCCGCATAGTTGTCGATGAACCCAGACCGGGCCACCTCGTCGAGCAGCTGGGCCCGCTCGGCGCGCTCGTCCGGCTCCGCCGAAAGCCGCGATGGCGTGCGGACCAGGTCGCCGGCGGTGAGTTCGAACAATTCCAGGCCGATTCGGTCGCCATAGAAGAACAGCGGATCGGGCTCCGTCCCATGCGCCAGGACCACCAGCGGCGCGCGCCAGAGCGATTTGGGCGTGAACGGCGACGCGCCCCGTAGCGGCCGGCCGGTGAGGCGCGCGAAGCTCTCGACGATCAGGCGCAGCCGCGGGCCGGCATGGTCGGTGAGGAAGCGCTCGGCGTCGTCCGTGTGCAACCTCGAGCGCTCCTGCTCAGAGGCCGGGCCGCCGACGCGGCCTGGCTCTGCAATGGCTCCCCGGGCAGGACTCGAACCTGCGACCCGGCGGTTAACAGCCGCCTGCTCTACCAACTGAGCTACCGAGGACCAGAGCCGTCGAGGGCCGCGCCTATACGCTACGGCCCGCGGGCATGCAAGCGGGTGCGCAACGGCTTTTCGAGACCATTCGGCGGGTTCCCCAAGCGGCGGCGAAAAAAAGCCCGGCGCGAACGCCGGGCTGAAAAAGTCGGTGATGGTGGGGTGTCTTCAAGGAAGACAAGGCGACAGTCCGCTGCGCCGGTAAACGCAAGGTTAACGCTGCCGTCGGGCGCCAATCTCCCGTTCACAGACCCGGCGAAAAGAGGGCGGCGCCAAGTCGGGCCGCTTTCAGAACATGGCCCGGATGACCACCCAGAGCAGCAGGAGCACCCCGAGCAGCAGGCCGCTCCCGACCTTCAGCGCGAACACCTCCTCCGGATTTTCCAGAAGCCATATGCGGGCGAGGCGTCGCCACTCGCCGAGCACCGCATGGGCGTCGGCCTCGTCGACGGGCGCCTGGTCGCCGAACGTGGGCGGCACCAGGTCGCGGCGCTCGGCGAGATGGTGGACGGGCAGCACCAACGCAGCCAGCAGGCGATCGCGCAGCATCAGGCCGCGCGCCGGGCCCGCGACGGGCGCCGGCTGCGGCGCGGTCGATTCGATTTTCGGCATCCCTGATCCGGCGCCGTCGGGCGCCGCTCCCGATTCGAGCTTCCCTCGGCAGCGCTTGAACACCCGGGCCGGCAGGTGCGTTCCCGCCGCGGCCGGGGCGGAGTCCCGTGTGACATCTGCGTGTGCGGAGGCTTTTCGGCCGGACGAACAGCGCGGCCGCGCGTAGAGTGGCCGCTCGTCCTGGTCCGTCGGGAGGCCGGCATGCCCCACTATCGGATCTATCCGCTGAACGGCGCCGGCGGACCCGGCGCGCCGGTGGATGCCGAGTGCGCCGACGATTCGGCCGCCCTGCTCGCGGCGCGGGACTTCGACGAGCGCTTGCGCCACGGCTGCGAGGTCTGGGAGCTGACGCGGTTTCTCGGCCGCTTCTATTTCCATCCGGCACGCGCATCCGCGCAGACGCCTGACGCCTAAGACCGAATCGGCCGCGCTTGCCGCCCGGACGACCAGGGGCCAGATTGCGCCCATGTCGCCGGAACGCCCGCCGATCATCGACGCCGAGTACCGGATCGTCCACGGCCCCTGGCCGCGCTGGGCCCTGCATCTCAGCCTGATCAAGCTGATCGCCTGGGGTGCGGGCGTGACGTCCGCGGTGATCCTGCTCGCCCTGGGCCTGCTCGCCGCGCTGGGCGCGTTCAGCTAGGCGAAGTGGAATCCGGCCGCGCGGTGAAGACGCGGAAGCCGGCGGTCTCGGCGATCGCCAGCATCTCGCGATCCCCCGAGGTGTCGCCGTAGGCGGCCTTCAGCCTGAGGCCCGGGCCGAAACGCGCCTCCAGCCTGGCCACCTTCTCGCGCCCGCGGCAGTTTGCGGTGAGGAAGGCGCCGGTCACGCGATCCTGATCGTCGACGGCGAGCTCGGTGCCGATCAGTTCGTCCGCGCCCAGGGCTTCGGCGAACGGTCGCACCACCAGGGTGGGCGAGGCTGTGACGATCACCAGCCGCACGGGCCGGCCCCGCCACTCGCGCCAGACCGCAAGCGCGTCGGGCCGCAAGAGGGCCGCCGCCGAGGCGTCCGCGAACCGGGCGGCCTGGGCCTCCAGCTCCGACCGGGGGACACCGCGCAGGAAGGCGCGAGCGGCGGCGGCCTTGATCCGGCCGCGATCCCTGTCGAACAGATAGGTGACGACGTGAGGCAGAAGACTTGCTAGGCGGAGGAGAAAGCGGGCCGGCCCGGCGCGCCACCTGAGGAAAGCCGTGAAGCTGTCGCGAACCGTCAGCGTGCCGTCGAAATCGAAGGCCACGATATCGGCGCCCCCGATATCGGAGGGCGTCACCGGGCTGCGGCTCTCTGTCCCTGGGCGGAAGACCGAAGGGCCGGCTTGTGTCATTCCGGGCGTTGTCCCATCTAAGTACTGGCGCCGGCTCGTTCGGCGCCGCGCCGCCAAATGTCGCTGCGACGTGCGAAGGCTTGTGATCCCGGCGCGGATCGGGGAATGTCAAGACTTAGACAACCCGCGGCGCGTAATCTGCAGCGATGGCGCAGACCCCCGCCGGGCCGGCGGACGCCGGGCCTCAGGGCTCGGTCGCCAAGAGAGTGAGAGACGACCATGACCAAGGCCGCCAGCGGAGACTCGAAGAGCACCCTCTATTGCTCTTTCTGCGGCAAGAGCCAGCACGAGGTCCGCAAGCTCATCGCGGGGCCGACCGTGTTCATCTGCGACGAGTGCGTCGAGCTGTGCATGGACATCATCCGCGAGGAGCACAAGATCTCCTTCGTGAAGTCCAAGGACGGCGTGCCCACGCCGAAGGAGATTCGCGAGGTCCTGGACGACTATGTGATCGGCCAGGATCACGCCAAGAAGGTGCTCTCGGTCGC
>CBJNAS010000065.1:0-13182 GCA_966434565.1 uncultured Phenylobacterium sp. | reverse complement strand
TGACGATCGCCTCGATCTCGTCGCCGGTGCCGACCGGCACGGTCGACTTGGTGACGATGACGGTGAAGCCGTCGACCAGGCCGGCGACCTCCTCGGCCGCGGCGTAGACGTAAGAGAGGTCCGCATGGCCGTCGCCGCGCCGCGAGGGGGTGCCCACGGCGATGAACACGGCGTCGGCGCTGCGCACCGCCGCGGCGGCCTCGGTGGTGAAGAACAGCCGGCCCGCCTTGACGTTGTCGGCCACCAGCTTGTCCAGCCCCGGCTCATAGATCGGGATGCCGCCCGCCTTCAGCCGGTCGATCTTGCCGGCGTCCTTGTCGATGCAGGTCACCACGTGCCCGAAGTCGGCGAAGCAGGCGCCGCTGACGAGGCCGACATAGCCCGTCCCGATCATCGCCACGCGCATGGCTCACAATCCTTGGAAAGAATGGTCAGGTTGCGCTTTGAGCACGCAAGCCGCCGCGCCGCCAGAGGTTCGGCGTCGCATCCGGCGCAACAGCGCGTCCGCGCGGCCCCGCGCGGACGGCCGGTTCAGATCTCCTGGTTGTAGGCGCCCACCTCGGGTCGCTTGGCGAGCCTGGGCTTCACCTCCTCGCGGAACAGGGCGCGCATGTCCGCGTCGGACTGCGAGCTCTCCACCACGACGACGATCTCCGGCTTGTTGGAGGAGGCGCGCACCAGCACCCAGGAGCCGTCCTCCAGCGCCACGCGCACGCCGTTCACCGTGATCAGGTCGACGATCTTGCGGCCCAGGATCGAGCCGCCGTCCTGCTTCAGCCTGGCGTATTCGGCGGTCACGTCGTCGACCACCTTGTACTTCACCTCGTCGGCGCAGTGCGGGCTCATGGTCAGCGAGGTGTAGGCGACCGGCAGCGCCTTTTTCAGGTCCGAGAGCTTCTTGCCCGGGTTGCGGTCGAGCATGGACAGGACGGCGGCGGCGGCCACCAGGCCGTCGTCATAGCCGCGGCCCAGCGGCTGGTTGAAGAAGAAGTGGCCGCTCTTCTCGAAGCCGGCCAGGGCGCCGAGCTCGGCGGTCTTGCGCTTGATGTAGGAGTGGCCGGTCTTCCAGTAGACCGTCTTGGCCCCGTTGGCCTTCAGCACCTCGTCGGTGGCGAACAGGCCCGTCGATTTCACGTCGACAATGAAGGTCGCGTCGGCATGCAATTGTGAAAGATCTCTCGCAAGCATGAGCCCGATCTTGTCGGCGAAGATCTCCTCGCCCTCGTCGTCCACGACGCCGCAGCGATCGCCGTCGCCGTCGAAGCCCAGGCAGAGGTCGGCCCCGTGCTCGCGCACGGCCTCGGCCATGGCGTGCAGCATGACGTGGTCTTCCGGATTGGGATTGTAGCGCGGGAAGGTGAAGTCGAGCTGGCAGTCCATCTCGATCACCTCGGCGACCCCCATGGCCTTCAGCGCCGCAGGCGCGAAGGCGCCGGCGGTGCCGTTGCCGCAGGCGGCGATCACCTTCAACGGACGGGTGAGCTTGGCGCGGCTGGCGGCGTCGGCGATGTAGCGCTCGGCCACGCCGGCGACCTGCGCCACCGAGCCGCCGGGGCGCTGCTTCCACTCGCCGCCGAGCACGATCTGCTTCAGCCGGCCCATCTCGTCGGGGCCGAAGGTCAGCGGCTTCTGGGCGCCCATCTTCACCCCCGTCCAGCCGTTCTCGTTGTGGCTGGCGGTGACCATGGCCACGCAGGGCGCGTCGAGGTCGAACTGTGCGTAGTAGGCCATCGGCGAGACCGCCAGGCCGATGTCCAGCACCTCGCAGCCAGCGGCGACCAGGCCGATGGTCAGGGCCTGCTTGATGGAGAGCGAGTAGGACCGGAAGTCGTGGCCGACCACGATGCGAGTCTGGCCGAGCTCGTGGATATAGGTCCCGAGGCCGAGGCCGAGCGCCTGGATCCCCAGCAGGTTGATCTCCGGGCCAAACAGCCAGCGGGCGTCGTATTCGCGGAAGCCGGTGGCCTTCACCAGCGGCTGGATCTCGTAGTCGAAGGTGTTCGGGATCAGGTCGGCGCGGGGAGTAGGCAGCATCGGAACTCCGAAAAATACGGGTCTGCGTCGGTTTTAGAGGGCGGCTGCGTCCAAGGCCACAGAACGCGCGCGGCGGACCTCGGTTCGTAGGAGTCCACTGCCTCGATTTTGTGTCATTCGGACGCCTTCAGCTCAACCGGTGATCGTCGCTGCAAGGCCTGCGCCAGCGCCTACATCACCCCGGCGCGCAGGATGTCGTGCACGTGCAGGATTCCCACCGGGCGCCCGTCCTCGACGACGAAGAGCACGGTGACCGCCGGGGCCGGATCGCTCATCCGCGCGAGCGCCTCCGAGGCCAGCATGGCGGGCGGCACGGTCTTCTTCGGCCCGGGCGTCATCACCTCGCCCGCGGTGTGCTCCAAGAGCCCGTCGATGTGGCGGCGCAGGTCGCCGTCGGTGATCGCCCCGGCCAGCCGGCCGGCCGCGTCGGTGACGCCGACAATGCCCCAGCGCTTCTCGGTCATCACCAGCAGGGCCTGGCGCATCGGCGTGGCCAGCTCGACCAGCGGCAGCTCCGCTTCGCCGTGCATCAGGTCGCCCACGGTGCGCAGCATGGCGCCCAGCTTCCCCCCGGGGTGGAAGAGGTGGAAGTCCTGTGGCCGGAAGCCACGCCGCTCCAGCAACGCCACGGCGAGCGCATCGCCCAGCGCGATCTGCAGGGTGGTGGAGGTGGTGGGCGCGTTCACCTCCGCCGTGGCTTCCCGCGCCTCGGCGAGCCGCAGCACCACGTCGGCGGCCCGGCCGAGGGCGCTGGCGGGCGCGGCGGTGATGGCGATCAGCGGAATGGCGAAGCGCTTCGCGTAGGCCAGCAGGTCGGCCAGCTCGCGGGCCTCGCCGGACTTCGACAGGCCCAGGATCGCGTCCTCGCCAGTGATCATGCCGAGGTCGCCGTGGCTGGCCTCGGCCGGATGCACGAACAGCGCCGAGGCGCCGGTGGAGGCGAAGGTGGCGGCGATCTTGCGCGCCACGTGGCCGGACTTGCCCATGCCGGTGCAGACGATCCGCCCGCGCGCCGCGAACAGCAAGTCGACCGCCCGGCCGAACGCCGCGTCCAGCGCGCCGGCCTGGGCGGCGAGCGCCTCGGATTCCGCCGCCAGCACCCGCCGGCCCACGGCGATGGCGTCGAAGCCGCTCATTGGTTGGGCGCGACGGCCTGCGACTGCAGGGCCCGCACGGCGTCGCGCGCCTGCGACACCCGCCGCTGGGCCGCGTCGTTCTCACGCTTCATCGCCGCGCGCATGACGGGGGTCTGCTGGTCCGGCGTACGGCCGAACGGCCCAGGCGAGCGCGCGCCCAGCCCCTGCGGCCAGACCAGCGACAGGGCGATCGCCGCCGCCGCGGCGATGCCCAGGAACGGCAGATAGAGGCGGTCGAGCATGGGCGCGTCATATAGCGGGTCGGGGCGCGTGGTCATAGACGGCGGTGTGATGAGATCGCCGAAACGCCCCCTCCGTCTCGACGCTGTGCGTCGAGCCACCTTCCCCGCTTGCGCGGTGGAGGATCTGATGCTCCATCGCAAAGCGGGGGAGCCGTCGGCGAAGCCGACTGAGGGAGCGTTCAGCCCTCGGTGCTTGACGCGACCCCGCTTCAGGCCCTAGCGCCCTTGGCCGACTTCGCATGCCAGAGGTGATCCCTTGCCGACGCTCATCCTGCTCCGCCACGGCCAGAGCCAATGGAACCTGGAGGACAAGTTCACCGGCTGGGTGGATGTGGACCTCACGCCGGAGGGCGAGGCCCAGGCGACGAAAGGGGGCGAGCTGATCAAGGCCGCCGGCCTCGCCATCGACCGCTGCTACACCTCGGTGCTGACGCGGGCGATCCGCACCTCCTGGCTGGCGCTCGCCGCCGCGGGCCAGGCCTTCGTGCCGGAGGTCAAGGATTGGCGGCTGAACGAGCGCCACTACGGCGGCCTGACCGGGCTCAATAAGACCGAGACCGCCGCAAAGCACGGCGCCGACCAGGTGAAGGTCTGGCGCCGTTCCTACGACGTGCCGCCGCCGCCGCTTGGCGTCGACAGCCCTTACGACTTCTCGAAGGACCGCCGCTACGCCGGCGCCGTCCTGCCGCTGACCGAGAGCCTGAAGACCACCCTGGAGCGCGTGCAGCCCTACTGGGAGGGCGAGATCGCCCCGCGCCTGAAGGCTGGCGAGACGGTGCTGGTGGCCGCCCACGGCAACTCGCTTCGGGCCATCGTCAAGCTGCTGTTCGGCCTCTCGGACCAGGCGATCATCGACGTCGAGGTCCCCACCGGCAATCCGCTGCTGATCGAGCTCGACGCCGCCTTACGGCCGCGCGCCGCGCGCTATCTCGACGAGGCCCGCGCGCAGAAGCGGCCGGAGCCGGCGTAGTGCTCTGAGGTGTGGGGAAGGCGCCTGTGACCATTTCCGAACCGGACGCCGCCTTCATGCGCCGCGCCATCGCCCTGGCCGCGGCCAACGTCGGCCTGACCGGCGAGAACCCGTCCGTCGGCTGCGTGCTGGTGAAGGACGGGGCGGTGATCGGCGAGGCCGCCACCGCGGCGGGCGGCCGTCCGCATGCCGAGGAGCAGGCGTTGGCGGCGGCGGGCGCCGCGGCCAGAGGCTCAACTGCCTATGTGACGCTGGAGCCCTGCGGCGTGCGGTCCTCGGGCGCGGCGTCCTGCGCCGAGCGGCTGGCCGTGGCCGGCGTGGCCCGGGTGGTGGTGGCCTGTGACGACGCCTCGAGGTTCGCGGCGGGGCAGGGCGCGGCGCGGCTGCGCGCCGCCGGCATGACGGTGGAGACCGGGCTGCTCGCCGACGAGGCCCGCGGTCTCTATGCGGACTATCGCCCCGCGACCTGAGCCTCCGACTGCGCGCAAGGCCGCATTAACGTTACGCGGGCTAGGCTTCGCGGCGAAATGTCCGCCGTCAACAGCCAGAGCCTCGCGCAGCGCAAGCTCACCCAGGCGGAGCTCAACCTGGTCTGCGCCAAGCACGACCGGCTGTGGAGCTCCAAGCCGGGCGGGGCCCGCGCCGTGCTGGCCTGGGCCGATCTCACCGGCCTCGACCTGCGCGGGCGCAATCTTTGCGACGCCGACCTGACCGGGGCCATCCTCTTCGACTGCCGGATGCGCGGCGCGCGCCTCGACCACGCCAACCTGTTCGGCGCCGACCTGCAGTGCGCGGACCTTGCCGAGGCCTCGCTGCGGCGCGCCGACCTGCGCGGCGCCTGCCTGCGCAACGCCAACCTCACCGGCGCCGACCTGTTCGAGGCGGACCTGCGCGAAGGCGTCATGGCCGCCGCCGACCGCAAGGAGGGCTACCGCCGCATCGAGACGCGCCTCGCGCCCGGCCAGGCCCAGGGGGCGATCCTCACCGGGGCCAACCTGGAGCGCTCGCGGCTGGGCGGCGTGATGGCGTTCAAGGCCGACTTCACCGATGCGATCCTCAAGGATTGCAAGCTGATCCGCGCGAACTTGAAGCAGGCCACGATGAAGGGCGCCAACCTCTCCGGCGCCGACCTGTCCGGCTGCGACCTCGCCGGGGCGGACCTGCAGGACGCGGTGCTGGTGGGCGCCAAGACCACCGGCTGGAACGTCATGGACGCCAACCTGAAGGGCGTGCTGACCGACCAGCCGGCCGGGACGCCGGCCTCGGCCATGCCCTACCAGACCATGATCCACGACCACGCCCGCTGGTGCGAGACCGGAGGCGCCGAGGGTCGGCCGTCGGTGTTCGACGGCGCCGACCTGCGCACCCTGGCCAGCTGCCGAGGCTTCAACCTCACGGCGCTCTCGGCCAAGGGCGCGGTGCTCTACGGCCTCGACATGGAAGGCGTCCAGCTGCAGGGCGCGCACCTGGAAGGGGCCGACCTGCGCAACTGCAACCTGCGGCGCGCGGACCTGCGCGGCGCCAAGCTCAAGGGCGCCAAGCTCGCCGGCGCCGACCTGCGCGAGGCGCAGATGGGGCCTCTGCTGCTGGGCGGCGACCGCGTCCTGCCCTGCGATATGACCGAGGCGAACCTGAAGGGCGCGGACCTCTCCATGGCCGACCTGCGCCAGGCCGTCCTCGCACACGCCGATGTCAGCCGCGCCAATTTCGCCGGGGCGCTGCTGCGGCAGGTCAACGCCACCGGCGCCATCCGCAATGGCGCGCGCGGGCTGGAAGAGGTGATCTGAGGCAGCGTCGCCGCGACTTAGGAACCCGGATTGCACGGACGAGCCTCTTCCGTGATCGCCGTTTTTCCGTGGTCAAAACAGAAGGGCGACGCGTCTCCGCGCCGCCCCTCGACATTGGCGATGGAAAGCGCCCTTACGCGGCCTTCTCGCCTTCGATCAGCGTCGACTTCTCGCCGGAGCCGATCTCGATGCGGCGCGGCTTCAGGGCTTCGGGCAGCTCGCGCTTGAGCGAAACCGAGAGCAGGCCGTCCGCCAGCTGGGCGTCGGTGACGACCACATAGTCCGCCAGCTGGAACCGGCGCTCGAAGTTGCGCTCGGCCAGGCCGCGGTGGAGGTAGCGGCGCCCGTCGTCGTTGGCGGTCTTGCGGCCCTGCACGGTGAGGAGGTTCTCCTTCACCTCGATGGTGAGCTCTTCCGGCTTGAAGCCCGCCACCGCCATCTCGATTCGGTAGGCGTTCTCGTCGGTCCGCTCGATGTTGTAGGGCGGGTATCCGCCGGCCGCTTCGGTGGTGGCCGCCTCGAGCAGGTTGGCCATTCGGTCGAAGCCGACCACGGAGCGATAGAGCGGAGCGAAATCGATCGTACGCATGGGATCCACATCCTTCTTCATAAGCAAGGTTGCGACTGTTGGGATCGGCGCGACCCGGAACCGGCCTCGCGCGGCGTCCCAGAAGGCCCGGACATCCAGCGCCTTCGCCGATTGAGTTAGGGGCGGGAAATTCCGGGTTCAAGGGTCGCCGCTGCGATGGCGGCCCGGCGAGCGCGACCGAATGACGCTGAATCCGCGGCAAGCCTGACAGGTGACCAAAGGTTTACTTCACTCGCGCATGAGGGGAAGCTTTCAGGAGAATCGAGGCGCGGGGGAATGGCGACGCTGGAGGAGATCACGGACCGCATACGCCGCGCCGCGGCCGCCGGCGCGGAGCTCGGCCGCACCCTCAAGCTCGACCTAAAGGGCGAAGGCTTCATCCATATCGACGGCGCGTCGGTCACCAACGACGACCGGCCCGCGGACCTGGTGGTCACCATCAGCCGCAGGGACCTGGAGGCGCTCGGCCGGCGCGAGCTCGATCCGATGCGCGCGATGATGACCGGACGAATGAAACTCTCCGACATGGGGCTGGCGATGCAGCTGCAGCCGAAGTTGCAGTCACTGTTCGCCAAGGCGGTCTAGGGAATGGCATGAGCGAGCCCGCGCCCCTCGTTTCGACGCCGGATGCTCCGGTCCCGCCCGGCGGTGAGGCGGAGTGGATCAAGGGCGCGGGCGGGGCCCGGCTCCGCGCCGCCCTGTTCGCCCCGCCCGGCCGGGCGCGCGGCTCGATCGTGCTTTCCGGCGGCCGCACCGAGCCGATCGAGAAATATTACGAGTTCATCGGCGAATGCCTGGAGCGTGGCTTCGTCGTGCTGGCCCACGACTGGCGCGGCCAGGGGCTCTCGGCGCGCGAACTGCCCGACCGGATGAAGGGCCACGCGCGGGGCTACAAGACCTTTCTCGCCGACTTCCAGATCCTGCTCGGCGCCTTCGAGGCGCGGCTGCCCAGGCCCTGGGTCGCCGTCGGCCACTCCATGGGCGGGTGCCTGACGCTGCTCGCCATGGCCCATGGCGAGCGGCGGTTCGCCGGCGCGATCCTCTCGGCGCCGATGCTGGGGGTGAACACCGGCAAGGTGCGGCCGGCCCAGGCCAGGTTGGCCGCGCGCCTCAGCGGCCTGCTCGGCCGCGCGCATCGCTACCTGCCGGGGCAGTCGGCCCGGCCGGCGGAGGAATTCGAGACCACGGTGCTCACCCATGACCGCGCGCGGTTCGCGCGCACCCAGGGACTGATCGCCGCCGAGCCGCAGCTGGCGTTGGGCGCGCCGACCTGGGGGTGGCTGGATTTCGCGCTCAGGGCCTGCGCCTACCTGGCCCGGCCGGACCGGCTGCGGGAGATCACCGCGCCGGTGGTCATCGTCCAGGCCGAGGACGACAAACTCGTCGACAACACCGCCCAGGCCGCCGCGGCGCGCTGCCTGCCGCAAGGGAAGCTCATCCGCATCCCCGGCGCCTACCACGAAATCCTGATGGAGACGGATCCGATGCGAAACATCTTCATGCGGGCGCTGGACGCGCTCCTCGGCCGGGCTGCGCCCAAGCCCGCCGCGGCGCCCCAGCCTGCCGCGCCCCAGCCTGCCACGCCCAAGCGCACAGAGCCCGCACCCGCGCCTGTTGCCGCCGCACCGGTCGAAGCCAGGCGTGAGCCCGCGCCGCCAGCCGAACCGGCTGCGTCTCCCGAGACCGCCAAGGCGGCGCCGGCCAAAAAGCCGGCGGTCGCCAGGAAGCCGCCGGCGACGAAGACCGAGCCTGCGCCGAAGGCCGCCGCAGCCAAGCCGCCCGCCGCGAAAAAGCCGGCGCACACGGCCAAGGCCGAGGCGGCGCCTGCCAAGCCGGCGGCGCCCAAGGCGGCGGCGAAGAAGCCCGCCGCCCCGAAGACCGCCGCCCCGAAGACCGCCCCCCCGAAGACCGCCAGTCGGAAGCCCGCGGCGAAGAAGCCGTCTTCGACGACCTGATCGGCCGCTACTTCGCCGAGCGGCGCAGGGCGACCAGCGCCTCTTCCAGGCACGCCGGATCGCCGGCCGCGGCGACCTGGCCGCCGTGGCGGCCTACGGGCTGGCCGCGCCAGTCGGTGACGACGCCGCCGGCGCCCTCGATCACCGGGATCACCGCCTCGATGTCCCAGGCCTTCAGCCCGGCCTCCAGCACCAGGTCCATGGTGCCGGCCGCGACCCGGGCGAAGGCGTAGGCGTCGCAGCCGGTGCGGGCCAGGCGGGCGGCGGCGCGCACCTGGGCCCAGGCGCCGCGCTCGGCCCCGTCGAAACAGCCCTCCGGATCTGTGGTGGCGATGACCGCCGAGGTGAGCAGCGGGCAGGGACGGACCTTCAGCGGCGTCTCGCCCGCGGGGCCGATCAGCCGCGAAGCGCCGGCGTGGCCCAGGTAGATCTCGCCGAGATAGGGCTGGGCGATGGAGCCCAGCACTGGCCGGCCCTGGAAGCGCAGGCCGATCAATGTGCACCAGAGCGGCAGGCCGGCGACGAAGGCCCGCGTCCCGTCGACGGGATCGAGCACCCAGACGAACTCCGCCTCGGGCCGGTCCTCGCCCATCTCCTCGCCGATCACGCCGTGCTCGGGAAAGTGCTCGGCGATCAATCCGCGGATGATCCGCTCGGCGCCGACGTCGGCCTCGGTCACCGGATCGAAGGCGCCGGCGGCGGCCTTGTTCTCCAGGCCATGGTCGGCGCGGAACAGAGCGAGCGTGTGTTCGCCGGCGGCGCGGTTGAGTTCCAGCAGGAAGCCCTCGAACTCGGCGAGGCGGGCGGGGGAGAGGTCGCTCATGCCCTCCGGTTTAACGTCCGCCGCCAGTTTCGTCAGGCCTTCTTCGTCAGGCCTCGATGTCGCCGTTCAGCGACTTCGCCAGGTCCAGCAGGCGCCGGCGCGGGCGCTCGCTCAGGCTGTAGTAGGCGCGGATCAGGTCGCGGGTCTCCTTGCGGGTGAAGACCTCGCGCTGGGCGTCCCCGTCGCCGCGGACCTCCGTGCGCCGGCCCAGGCCGTCGTAGAAATAGCTGATCGGCACCTCCAGCACCTGGGCCAGCTGCCAGAGCCGCGCGGCGGACATGCGGTTGGCGGCGCACTCGTACTTCTGGATCTGCTGGAAGCGCACCCCGCAGGCCTCCGCCAGCTGCTGCTGGGTCAGGCCGAGCAGGCGCCGACGCCGTCTCAGCCGCTTGCCGAGATGTTCGTCGATATCGTCACACATGCCCCTGGTCCTCAGGTCACCTCGGCGTCCCGATGCGGGACGCGCCTGTCCTCGGCCCGCAAGTCGGGCGCCAGGGGAGATTTGCGCAGACCGCCCCTGGCCGCCTATCAGGGGGCATGTCTCAGCAGACGCCCTCGCGCGCGCAGCAATGGCTCTGGCGGCTGGAAGCCGCCGGATTCGACCTCTTCGCGGGCTTCTTCCGCCTGCTGCCGCTGGACTTCGCTTCAGACCTGGGGGCCGCCCTGCTGGGGTTACTGGGTCCGCTCAGCGGGGTCGACCGCACAGTCGAGCGCAACCTGCGCATAGCCTTCCCCGACGCGACCGATCCGGAAATCTCGAGGCTCAAGGCGGCCCAGTGGCGCGAGCTCGGCCGCTTCTTCGTCGAGTTCCCGATGACCGATCGCATCGTTCGCGACCCGGGGCGGGTGGAGGTCGTGG
Source organism: uncultured Phenylobacterium sp. (assembly GCA_966434565.1). Classification (GTDB taxonomy): domain Bacteria; phylum Pseudomonadota; class Alphaproteobacteria; order Caulobacterales; family Caulobacteraceae; genus Phenylobacterium. The sequence goes on along the minus strand of CBJNAS010000065.1, from coordinate 2,787 downwards.
GGCGCGAGCGGCTCACCGCGCTGGCCGGAAGCGACCGGCCCGCGGTGTTGATCTCCGGCCATTTTTCCAACTTCGAAGTGATGGCCGCGGCGATCGTCCAGGCCGGGGTGCGCTGCCATGTGAGCTATCGCGCCGCCAACAATCCCGACTTCGACCTTCGTATCCGCCGGAGCCGGGCGCGCTATGGGGTGAGCCTGCTGGCGAAGGGAGCCCAGGGCGGGCGCGAGATGATGCGCGCCTTCCAGCGCGGCGAGTCCGTCACCTTCCTCTGCGACCAGAAGCTCAACGAGGGGCTGATGGTCCCGCTGTTCGGGGTCCCGGCGCCCACCGCCCCCGGCCCGGCCGCCTTCGCTCTGCGCTTCGGCATTCCCCTGCTGCCGTTGAGCGTTCAGCGTGTGAACAAGGCGCGGTTCCGGGTCATCGTCCACGAGACCATCGAGCTGCAGGCCACCGGCGACAAGGCCGCCGACCTCGAGCGCGGCGTCCGCAGCATCAACGCCTTCATCGAAACCCGCATCCGCGAGCGGCCGACGGAATGGTTCTGGGTCCACAAGCGCTGGCCGAAAGAAATGTACAAGCGGGCCTGAGTTGTAGGTCGAATAAGACCCACGAAAAACACGAACCACACGAAATTTTTGAATTCGCGCACTATTCCGGCGCTACGGAAGGACCAATGTTCGCCAATTTTCTTCCGCTCGTCCGCGCGAAAGCGCATTGGCGCCAGGTTAAGTCGACCACCGCCTACGCCTGCTTCCCCTCGGTCTCCAGCCACCGCTGGGTGGCCTCCTTGGAGGTGGCGTAGGCTTCCTGCAGGGCGACGCTCCAGTAGCGGAGGTGTTCGAGCGGGATCTTCCTGCCGGTGACGGCGCACAGGACGTAGCGGCCGGGCTTGAGCACGGCGAAGTCGCCGTCGCCATAATGCAGACGGGCGAGGTCGGCGCCGGCGAATTCGGGATCATGGGCGTTCATCGCCCCCTATTTAGCGCGCAACCGCGCCTCAGAACAGGTCGCCCTGCAGCGGCGGATCGGCCTTGGTGCGGGACCGGGCGGCTTTCGTCGGCGAACCCGGCGCCGCGGCCGCGCCGTCGATCACCGCCTTGCGGGTCACCTGGTCGCCGAATTTGATGTTCACCGCCTCGCCCCCGGCGAGCGTCCCGCCGGCGCGGACGATCGAGCCGTCCTCGCGCGTGACCCGGGCGAAGCCGCGTTGCAGCGGCCGGTCCGGATCGACGGAGGCGTAGAGCTTGCCGAGCGCCTCCAGCCGCTCCGCCAGCCGTTCCAGCTTGCGCGCGGCGGCGGGCGCCAGCCGCTGGGCGAGCGCCTCGAGCCGCTGCGCCTGCACCTGCTGCGGGCGCTTGAGGAGCAGCGGCGAGAGCCGGCTCGCCACCCGCACCAGATCTCGCTCGTGCAGGGCGGCGTTGCGCGCCAGGCCCGCGGCGAGGCGCCCGGAGACGATGTCGAAGCGCTGCTCCGCCAGGCGCACCAGGTCCGGCACGCGCTTCAGCGCGCGCTCGGCGTGGGCCAGGCGGTTGCGGCGGTCCTCCACCGCGCGGCCGCCGCACCGATGCATCCGCGCGCCGAAATCGGAGACCGCGGCCCTCAGCTCCGCCAGCACCGGCGTCGCCATCTCGGCGGCGGCGGTCGGCGTGGGCGCGCGCCGGTCGGAGACGAAGTCGATGAGGGTGGTGTCGGTCTCGTGCCCCACGGCGCTGATCAGCGGGATCGTGCAGGCCGCTGCCGTGCGCGCCAGCGTCTCGTCATTGAACGGCCACAGGTCCTCGACCGAACCGCCGCCGCGGGCCACGATCAGCACGTCCGGCCGGGGGGCCGGGCCGGAGCCGTCCAGCGCGCAGAAGCCGCGAATCGCCGCGCAGACCTGGGCGGCGGCGGCGTCGCCCTGCACCACCACGGGCCAGACCACCACGCGGCAGGGCCAGCGGTCGCGGATGCGGTGCAGGATGTCGCGGATCACCGCCCCCGTGGGACTGGTGATCACGCCCACGACCTGCGGCATCGACGGGATCGGCCGTTTGCGCGCGGCTTCGAACAGGCCCTCGGCGGACAGCTTGGCCTTCACCCGCTCGAGCTGGGCGAGCAGGGCGCCGATCCCCGCCGCCTCCATGGTCTCGATGACGATCTGGTAGCGAGACCCCGCGGGAAAGGCGGTGATCTTGCCGGTCACCACCACCTCCAGCCCTTGCTGCGGCTGGATCGAGAGGCCGCGCACGCTGCCCTTCCAGACCACCCCGTCGATGGCGGCGCGCTCGTCCTTCAGCGTGAGATAGACATGTCCGTTGGAATGGCGGGTGACCTTCGAGAGTTCGCCCCGCAGGCGGACGAAGCCGTAGGCGTCCTCCAGAGTGCGCTTCAGCGCGAACGCCAGCTCCGAGACGGAATAGGGCCGCGCATTGCTGTCGGCGTTCGACGGGGCGGCGAGGTCGGTCATGCGCGAAGGGTAGCGGGTGGGCGGGCTTTCAAGAAGAGAAAGACCTGGCTTTGGACTGGTGGCCGGTTCAGGCGCCAGTCCTCGATAGGCGGTTTCCATGGGCCCCGGACAGCCGCTGGCGGCTTCCGGGATGACAAGCACATGGGGAGCGGTGGATTCTGAAGCTGTGGAGGCGGGTCAGATGTAGCGGCGCAGGCTCCGGGCGAGCTCGGAGGCGCTGCTTTTCTTTTTGCTCTGCGGCGGCTGGTAGGCGACCTGGCTGTGCTCGTGGCAGTACGGGCCCTCGGCGGAGCGGCGGCCGCAGAAGGTGAAGTTGTCCAGGGCCAGGTCGCCGATCGGCC
>CBJNAS010000064.1:0-13190 GCA_966434565.1 uncultured Phenylobacterium sp. | reverse complement strand
CTGCAGCGGCGCGAGGCGGCCCTCGCGCCGCGGCCGGCGGCCTGAACGCCGGATGCGGCGCAAGCTCGAACAGCTGCTCAAGTTCCGCCACCTGCGGATGCTGGACGCGCTAGCGCGCCACCAGTCGCTGACCCGCGCCGCCGCGGCGCTCGGCCTGACGCAGCCGGCGCTCACCAAGATGCTGCGCGAGCTGGAGGCGCTCGTCGGCGAGCCGCTGTTCGAGCGCCACGCCCGCGGCCTGCGGGCGACCGCCGTGGGCCAGCTGGTGATCCGCTACGCCCGCGGCGCGCTGGCCGAGCTGCGGCGGCTGGAGGACGACCTCGACCTGGCCGGCGACCCCTCCCAGGCCGCCATGGTGGTGGTCGGCGCCCTGCCGATCGCGGCGGTCGGGGTGATGCCGGCGGTGATGATCCGCGCCCGGGCGGAATACCCCCACGTCCAGGTCCGGTTGGTGGAAGGCCGCATGGAGACCCTGCTCGGCCAGCTGGACGCCGGCGAGGTCGACCTGGTGGTCGGCCGGCTCTATCCGCCAGAGACGCCGGACGGGCTCAACCGCGAGCCGCTCTACGCCGAGCCGATCGCGGTCATGGCGCGGACCGGCCATCCGCTGCAACGGCTGCGCCGGGCGATGGTGAAGGATCTGGCGGCCTACGACCTGGTGCTGCCGACCTTCAGCCAGCGCGTCACCCACGACATCGAGCAGTTCATGGCCGAGATCGGCCTGGCGCCCGGCGCCGGCGCGATCCGCTCCACTTCGCGGGGCTTCATCCGCGAGATGCTGCTGCAGACCGACATGGTCACCGTCATGCCGCAGATGGTGATGAGCGGCGAGCTGCTGCGCCGGCAGGCCTGGGTGGTCCCGGTCCCCGCCCCAGCCCTGGCCCGGCCCGCCGGCGTGATCACCCATCCGCAGCGCGGTGTCTCGCCCGCCGCCCGGCTGATGATCGACGTGATCCGGAACACCGTCGCCGAGCTCGCCGCCGCCGGCGACGTCGGGGTCGGCCGGTAGCGTAGCGGCATAAGGCCTCGCGCCTGAGATTCGGGCGCAACCATAACCAGCCGGAATAGCTGAGCGCGAATTCGCGATGAGGTCCGAAGGACCCGCAGCGCTAGGATCAGCCGAGGCCCAGACCGGAGGATGACGCCTGATGAAGATCGTTATGGCCGGCCAAGGCGCTTTCGGCGTCAAGCACCTGGAGGCGATCCAGAAGATCGATGGCGTCGAGGTGGTCTCGCTGGTCGGCGGCAGCCCGGAGTCGACCCGCGAGGTCGCCGAGCGGTTCCGGATCCCGCATTGGACGCTCGACCTGGCGGAAGGCCTCGACCAGCCCGGCGTGGAGGCCGCGATCCTGGCCACGCCGACCCAGATGCACGCCAGCCAGGCGATCCAGTGTCTGGAGGCCGGCAAGCATGTGCAGGTCGAGATCCCGATGGCCGACAACCTGGCCGACGCCGAGCGCCTGGCCGAGGTCGCGGCGCGCAGCGGGCTCGTGGCCATGGCCGGCCACACGCGGCGCTTCAACCCCTCCCACCAGTGGATCCACAAGCGCATCCAGGCGGGCGAGCTGAAGGTCCAGCAGATGGACGTCCAGACCTACTTCTTCCGCCGCAAGAACCTGAACGCGCTGGGTCAGCCGCGTTCCTGGACCGACCACCTGCTTTGGCACCACGCCGCCCACACCGTGGACCTCTTTTCGTACCAGACCGGCGAGCCGGTCTCGGTCGCGCGCGGCGTCCAGGGGCCGATCCACCCGGAGCTGGGCATCGCCATGGACATGTCGATCCAGATGAAGGTCGCCTCGGGCGCGATCTGCACCCTGTCGCTGAGCTTCAACAACGACGGGCCGCTCGGCACCTTCTTCCGCTACATCTGCGACAACGGCACCTACATCGCCCGCTACGACGACCTGGTCGACGGCAAGGAGACGCCGATCGACGTCTCCAAGGTCGACGTGTCGATGAACGGCATCGAGCTGCAGGACCGGGCGTTCTTGGCCGCCATCCGTGAAGGCCGCGAGCCGAACGCGTCGGTCGCCGAGGTGCTGCCGGCCTACCGGACGCTGGACACCATCGAAAAGAGCCTGCTCTAGCCCGCCGCCCGATCCGCCCGCTTCCTCGGTACAGACATGTTCAGTCACGCTGATGACTACGTACGTGAGGCGGACCTCTGCGAAGAGGCCGCGCGCTACGTCACCCTTTTGTCGGCTCGTGAGGAACTGCTCGCGTACGCGCGAGCGTGGCGCGAGCGGGCGAAAACCCTGACGTCCCGGGCGACCGCCCACCGGCCGCGCCGCGCCGATCAGGTCGCTCGGAGAGCAGCCGCACAGACGCGCCGGATCGGTCCGTTTGAAGTCTCCGCGATCGGCCTGGGCTGCATGGGCCTGAGCCACGCCTATTCCCCGCGCCCGGACGAGGCGACTGCGGCCGCGGTGCTGCGGCGGGCGCTGGAGCTCGGCTACACCCTGATCGACACCGCCATGCTCTACGGCGGCGGGGCGAACGAGAGCCTGATCGGCGAGACCCTGGCGAGCCGGCGGAGCGCCTTCGTCCTGGCCACCAAGGGTGGCATGTCGCGCATCGACGGCAAGCGCATCGTCGATGGCCGTCCCGAGGTGATCCGCGCCAATTGCGAGGAGTCGCTAAAGCGGCTGCGGACGGAGGTCATCGACCTCTACTACCTCCATCGCCTGGACCGGCGCGTGCCCATCGAGGATTCGGTGGGCGCCATGGCCGAGCTGGTGCGCCAGGGCAAGGTGCGCGCGCTCGGCCTCTCGGAGGTCTCCGCCGCCACCCTGCGCCGGGCGCATGCGACGCATCCCATCGCCGCGGTCCAGTCGGAATATTCGCTCTGGACCCGCAACCCCGAGGTCGCGGTGCTTGAGGCCTGCCGCGAGCTGGGCGCGGCCTTCGTCGCCTTCAGCCCGCTGGGGCGCGGCTTCCTGGCCGGGCGCCTGGGCGACATGGCCGAGCTGCCGGCCGACGACATCCGCCGGCCGATGCCGCGGTTCCAGGGCCAGGCCTGGCAGGCCAACCTGCGCCTGCTGCCAGGCCTGCGCGCCCTCGCCGCTGAGGCCGGCTGCACGCCCGCCCAGCTGGCGCTCGCCTGGCTCCTCGCCCAGGACGACCATATCGTGCCGATCCCGGGGACCGCCCGGCTGGATCACCTGGAAGAGAACGCCGGCGCCGAGGCCGTGCGGCTCGACACGGCGACGCTCTATCGCCTGAACGCGCTGATCAATCCGCGAACCGTCAGCGGTCCCCGCTACAACGCCGCCACCCAGGCGGACATCGACACCGAGGAGCTGCCGGCATGGGCGTAGTGGTCCGCAACATCCAGCGCGCCGAGGCGGCCGTCATCGAGCAGCTGGCGGGGTTCGGCGTCGCGACCAGCCATGAGGCGCAAGGGCGCAAGGGGCTCCTGGCCAGCTACATGCGGCCGATCTACCGCCCGTGCGCCATCGCCGGCTCGGCGGTCACCTGCGAGGTCGCCCCCGGCGACAACTGGATGATCCATGTGGCGGTCGAGCAGTGCCGCCCCGGCGACGTCCTCGTCATTGCGCCCACCTCGCCGTGCGAGGACGGCTACTTCGGCGACCTGCTGGCGACCTCGCTGCAGGCGCGCGGCGTGCGGGGCCTGATCATCGACGCGGGCGTGCGCGACGCCGCCGTGCTGACCGCGATGGGCTTCCCGGTCTGGTCCAAGGCGATCTACGCCCAAGGGACGGTCAAGGAGACGATCGGCAATGTGAACCGGCCGCTGATCTGCGCCGGGCAGCTGGTGAACCCGGGCGACGTGATCGTGGCCGATGACGACGGCGTCTGCGTGATCCGCAGAACCGAGGCCGCCGCGGTCGCCGAAAAGGCGCGCCAGCGCGAGGCCAATGAGGGCGACAAGCGCGCCCGCCTCGCCGCCGGCGAGCTCGGGCTCGACATCTACAAGATGCGCGAGCGCCTGGCGGAAAAGGGCCTGCGCTGGGTCGACAGCGAGGCCGAGATCTAGGCCATGCAGACCGCCATCCCCTGCACGGTCATGCGCGGCGGCACCTCGAAGGGCCTCTACTTTCGCCGCGAGGACCTGCCCGACGCGACCGGCCTGCGCGACGCCGTGCTGCTGGCGGCGATGGGCTCGCCCGATCCGCGCCAGATCGACGGCATGGGCGGGGCTCATCCCCTGACCAGCAAGATCGCCGTGGTCGGCCCCTCCGCCCACCCGGACGCGGACGTCGACTACCTGTTCCTGCAGTGCGTGGTGAACGAGGCGCGCATCGACGCCGGCCAGAACTGCGGAAACCTGCTGGCCGGCGTGGGCCCCTTCGCCATCGAGGAGGGCCTGGTCGCCGCCGAGGACGGCGTGACCCGCGTGCGCATCAACATGCTCAACACCCAGAGCCTGGCGGTGGCGCACATCCAGACCCCCGGCGGGCGCGTGCGCTACGACGGCGAGGCGCGTATCGACGGCGTGCCGGGATCCGCCGCGCCGATCCCCATCGACTTCCTCGACGTCGCGGGCTCCAGCTGCGGCGCGCTGCTGCCGACCGGAAACGCCCGCGACGTGGTGGACGGGGTGGAGGCCACCTGCATCGACAACGGCATGCCGGTGGTCGTCATGCGCGCCGACGACCTCGGCAAGACCGGCTACGAGAGTCCGGATGAGCTGGAGGCCGACGCCGAGCTGAGGGCGCGGGTGGAGGCGATCCGACTGAAGGCCGGCCCGCTGATGAACCTCGGTGACGTCGCGAAGAAGACCGTGCCGAAGATGTGCCTGATCGCTGCGCCCCAGCACGGCGGGGCGGTCTGCACCCGCAACTTCATCCCGCACCGCGTGCATGAGGCGATCGGCGTTTTCGGCGCCGTCAGCGTGGCGACCGCCTGCGTGCTGCCGGGCGGCGTGGCGGAGGGCATCGCGCGGCCGGGCCAGGCCGGGGCGCTCGACGTCGAGCACCCCACCGGCTTCGTCACCGTCGAGATGGACGTGGCGCACGAGGGCGGCGCGGTGCAGGTGCGCCGCTCGGCCCTGCTGCGCACCGCGCGGCGGCTGATGCGCGGCGAGATCTATGTCCCCGCCGCGGTCTGGGGCGGGCGCGCATGAGCGGGCTCTCCCCGATCGCCCTGATCGGCTTCGGCGAGGTCGGCCAGATCCTGGCCGCCGACCTCGCCGGCCGGGCTGAGATCGCCGCCTGGGACATCGCCTTCGTCGATCCTCAGAGCCGACCCAGCCGGGCGCTCGCCGAGCACCGGGTGCGCGCTGCAGCGAGCGCGACGGACGCCGTGGCCGGCGCGCGCCTGGCGATCAGCGCGGTCACCGCCGCCCAGGACCTGGAAGCCGCGCGCGCCGCGGCGGCGGGCCTGGCGAATGGCGCCTTCTTCCTCGACCTCAACTCCTGCTCGCCGGGCCAGAAGCTGGCGTCCGCCGAGATCGTCGAGGCGGCCGGCGGGCGCTACGTCGAAGCTGCGGTGATGAGCCCGATCCTGCCGAAGCGGATCGGCTCGCCGATGCTGCTGGGCGGACCCCACGCCGAGGCCCTCCTGGCGGCGGCCAAACGCCTCGGCTTCGACGGCGCCCAGGTCTATTCGCAAATCCTCGGCCGGGCGGCGGCGACCAAGCTCTGCCGCAGCGTCGTCGTCAAGGGCGTCGAGGCCTTGCTGACGGAGTCGCTGCTGGCGGCGCGCCATTATGGGGTCGAGGGCGAGGTGCTGGCCTCGCTGTCCAACCTCCTGCCCCTGCCCGACTGGCCGGGCGTGGCGCAGTACATGATCTCGCGGGCTCTGGAGCATGGGGTGCGCCGGGCCGAGGAGATGCGCGAAGCCGCCCGCACCGTGGAGGAGGCCGGCGTCCAGCCCCTGATGAGCTGCGCCATCGCCGAGCGCCAGGACTGGGCCGGCGCGCGCCGCGCGGCGCTCGCGCCCGACCTCTTCGCCATGCTCGACGCCCTGCACAAGACCGAGGGGAGCCGCCCGTGATCATCGACTGCCACGGCCACTACACCACCGCGCCGGCGCCGCACGACGCCTGGCGCGAGCTGCAGAAGGCCGCGTTCAAGGCCGGCGGCGACGTCGATCCGGCCTATCCCGACATCTCTGACGACCAGATCCGCGAGACCATCGAGAAGAACCAGCTGCGCCTGATCCACGAGCGCGGCGCGGACATGACCATCTTCTCGCCGCGCGCCTCGACCATGGCCCATCACGTCGGTGACGAGGCGGTCAGTCAGGCCTGGACCCGGCGCTGCAACGACCTGATCCAGCGCGTCGTCGGGCTCTTCCCGGAGACCTTCGTCGGCGTCTGCCAGCTGCCGCAGTCGCCGGGCGTCTCGATCGATCATTCCATCGGCGAGCTGGAGCGCTGCGTCACCGAACTGGGCTTCGTCGGCTGCAACCTGAACCCCGACCCTTCCGGCGGCCACTGGACGAGCCCGCCGCTCACCGACCGCGCCTGGTATCCGTTCTTCGAGAAGATGGTGGAGCTGGACGTGCCGGCGATGATCCACGTCTCCGGGTCCTGCAACCAAAACTTCCACGCCACCGGCGCGCACTACATCAACGCCGACACCACCGCCTTCATGCAATTCCTCGAGGGCGACCTCTTCAGGGATTTCCCGGCCCTCAAGTTCATCATCCCCCACGGCGGCGGCGCAGTTCCCTATCACTGGGGCCGCTACCGGGGCCTTGCGGACATGCTGAAGCGGCCGCCGCTTCGCGAGCACGTCATGAAGAACGTCTTCTTCGACACCTGCGTCTATCACCAGCCGGGCATCGACCTGCTGTTCCGGGTGATCGACGTCGACAACATCCTGTTCGGCTCGGAGATGGTCGGCGCGGTGCGCGGCATCGATCCCGAGACCGGACAGTACTTCGACGACACCAAGCGCTACATCGACGCCCTGGAGATCTCCGCGGCCGACAAACGCAAGGTCTTCGAGCTCAACGCGCGGCGGGTCTACCCCCGGCTCGACGCGATCCTGAAGGCGCAAGGGCGATGAGCATTCAAAACGCCCCCTCCGTCCCGGCGCGGCGCGCCGATCCACCTCCCCCGCCTTGCGGTGGAGGATCCGATGCTCCCCTGCGAAGCGGGGGAGCTGTCGGCGAAGCCGACTGAGGGGGCGTTCCGATATGCACGAGCCATTCACCCAATCCCCTCCCGCCTTCGTCATGGATTTCGGCTGGCGGGTCTGGCACCCCGCGCCCGCCAAGCCGCGCTTCACCGCACCGCCGGGGGCGGTGGACGCGCACTGCCACGTGTTCGGGCCGGGTGACGTCTTCCCCTATGCGCCGGGGCGCAAGTACACGCCCTGCGACGGGTCCAAGGAGGACCTGTTCAGGCTCCGCGACTTCCTCGGCTTTACCCGCAACGTCATCGTCCAGGCGACCTGCCACGGCGCCGACAACCGCGCGCTGCTGGACGCCATCGCCCACTCGGACGGGCGGGCGCGCGGCGTGGCCACGGTGAAGCGCGACGTCACGACCGAGGAGCTCAAGCGCCTGCATGCCGGCGGGGTGCGCGGGGTACGCTTCAACTTCGTCAAGCGGCTGGTGGACCGGCTGCCGCACGACGAGCTCAAGGAGATCGCCGGCAAGATCGCCCCGCTCGGCTGGCACATCGTCATCTATTTCGAGGCCGCGGAACTGGCCGAGCTGGCCGACTTCTTCCTGGCCCTGCCCGCGCCGCTCGTGGTCGACCACATGGGCACGCCGCAGGTGGAGGACGGCGCGCACGGCCCGCTGTTCGAGCAGTTCATGGACTTCATGGCCGCGCGCGAGGACATCTGGTGCAAGACCACCTGCCCCGAGCGGCTCTCCAAGCAAGGCCCGCCCTTCTACGCCGACGTGGTCCCCTTCGGCCGTCGGGTGATCGAGGCCTTCCCCGACCGGGTGCTCTGGGGGACCGACTGGCCGCACCCGAACATGAAGACCCACACGCCCGACGAGGGCCAGTTGGTCGACTTTATCCCGAAGATCGCCACGACCGCGGAGCTCCAGCGCAAGCTCCTGGTCGACAACCCCATGCGCCTCTACTGGGAGGACTAGGATGGGCGAGAAACCCTATCACGACATACCCGGGACCATCCTGTTCGACGCCGAGCAGTCCCGCAAAGGCTTTCACCTCAACCAGTTCTGCATGTCGCTGATGAAGGCCGCCAACCGCGAGGCCTTCAAGGCCGACGAGCGAGGCTATCTCGACCGCTGGCCGATGACCGAGGAGCAGAAGCAGGCGGTCCTGCGCCGCGACTGGAACGGCATGTTGGAGCTGGGCGGCAACATCTATTTCACCGCCAAGCTGGCCGCGACCGACGGGCTCTCGTTCCAGCAGGTCGCCGCGATGATGAGCGGCGTCACCCAGGCCGAATACGCCGCAATGATGCTGGCCGGCGGCCGGTCCGTCGAAGGCCAGCGCAGTAGGAAGGAGCAAGGGCGTGGCTAGGATCACCGCCGGCGTGGCGACCAGCCACGTGCCCGCGATCGGCGCCGCCGTCGACCAGGGCAAGACCCGCGAGGACTACTGGCGACCGGTGTTCGCCGGCTACGAGTTCTCCAAGGCATGGATCGCGCGCGAGAAGCCCGACGTGGTCATCCTGGTCTACAACGACCACGCAACCGCCTTCTCCCTCGAGCTGATCCCGACCTTCGCCATCGGCTGCGCCGAGAGCTTCGCCCCGGCCGACGAGGGCTGGGGTCCGCGGCCGACGCCGGTCGTCGAAGGCCACCCGGAGCTCGCCTGGCACCTGGCCGAGAAGCTGATCCAGGACGACTTCGACATGACGATCGTCAACAAGATGGACGTCGACCACGGCCTGACCGTGCCGCTGTCGCTGCTGTTCGGCCAGCCGCAGGCCTGGCCGTGCAAGGTGATCCCGCTCGCCGTGAACGTGGTCCAGTACCCGCCGCCGTCGGGCAAGCGGTGCTTCGCGCTCGGCCAGGCGATCCGGCGCGCGGTCGAGAGCTTCCCCGAGGACCTGAAGGTGATGGTGTTCGGCACCGGCGGCATGAGCCACCAGCTCCAGGGCCCACGCGCCGGCCTGATCAACAAGGACTTCGACAACGCCTTCCTCGACACCCTGATCGCCGATCCGGAGGCCCAGGCCGCGGTCCCCCACCTCGACTATGTCCGCGAGGCTGGCTCCGAAGGCATCGAGCTCGTCATGTGGCTGATCATGCGCGGCGCGCTGTCCAAGGAGGTCCGGGTGGCGCACCGGTTCTACCACGTGCCGGCGTCGAACACGGCGGTGGGGCACCTGGTGCTGGAGGATACGGCCGGCTGAGGCCGAAGCTCCCGCCGGCGGCCGGATCGTCGCCGCCCGTTGCGGGGTGATGGAGGTCGGCGCCTGAGCGCTGAGGTGACCTGACATGACACGACCGGCCCCCCTGCTCCTGCTTCCCGGCCTGATGTGCGACGCGACCATCTGGTCGGCGCAGCAGGCGGCGTTCGAGGCGCTGGGGGTCTTCATCGAGAAGGTGTTGATGGTCGCGCGTCGCAGTGCGACGGCTGCGCGAGGAGCGGACCGACGTCATCTGCGCGCCAGCTCGGCCGTCGAACGGTCCTGCTGCGCCTGCTGCCGGAACCGCCGCGGCGAGACCGCGCACCACTTGGTGAAGAAGCGGGTGAAGTAGGCCGGATCTTCGAAGCCGACGTGGTAGGCGGTCTCGGCGACCGTCATGTTCGAGTACAACATCAGGCGCTTGGCCTCGAGCAGGCGGCGGTCCTGGATGATCCGCAGCGGCGAGGCGCCGGCGACCTCAAGGCAGGCCGCGCGCAGGCGCTTCGGGTGGACCCGCAAGGCGGCGGCGTATTCATCGACTCCCGTCGAGTCCCGGTAGCGCCCCTCGACGAGCTCGCGGAACCGCGCCACCAGCGCCGCGCGCGGGCCGGCGGCGCTCGGTCCGTCCGCGTCCGCGTAATGGGCCAGACGCAAGGTCTCGACAAGCAGACCTAGCAGCAGGCCCTCGACGGCGGCGGCGTGGCCCGGCGCCGTCCAGGCGAGCTCCCGCGCCAGCCGCTCGAAGGCGTCGCAGATGGCCTGCGAGTCCGCCCCCAAGAGCGCGAGAGGCCGGGCAAAAACCCTGGCCAGTTCCGGCGCACGCCCCGCGAGCTCGTGGAAATAGGCGTCCGACACGGTCAGCACGGAGCCGCAGGTCTCGTTGGCCCAGACGAAGCCATGGACCACGCCCGCAGGCGCCACGAGCAGGCAGGGCGCCGCAAACCCCAGAACCTCGGCGTCGGCCCGCATTTCGCCGCCGCCTTGGACGAGGTGGAAGATCTGGTGCAGATCCCCATGAGTGTGCGGGCGGATCGTCCAGTTCGCCGGCCGCGAGCGGTCGTCGAGCGACTCTACATGCAGGAACCGTTCGCCGACGTGGCGTGGCTGCTCTCCGTAGAGAAAGAAGCGCGGTATGCTCTCTCGGCCCATCGCGCGACTCTGGGCCGGGCCGCCTTCAAAAGACAAGCCCTGCGTCCGAAAAGTCCAACAAATTGGGCGCCCCGTCCATCGTCGCCAGCGCGCCCGGCGCTACCTTGGCATAGCGCCCTCCAACGGTTCCGGGGGCACGGGGAGGCTGGATGCGAACTCAGGTCGCGATCATCGGCGCGGGGCCGGCGGGCCTTTTCCTCGCCCACCTGCTGCGCCAGGCGGGCGTCGACTGCGTCGTGCTCGAGCGGCGCGATCGGCCCTATGTCGAGGGCCGTGTACGCGCCGGGGTGCTGGAGCAGATCACCGTCGACCTGATGGCCCGGCTGGGCCTAGACGCGCGCTTGCGGCGCGAAGGCCTGACGCACAACGGCACGAACCTTGCCTGCGACGGCGAGCTCTTCCACGTCGACATGGCGGGCCTGACCGGCGGGCGCGCGGTCACGGTCTACGGCCAACAGGAGGTCATGAAGGACCTCTTCGACGCCGCCGAGGCCTGCGGACTGCCGATCATTTTCGAGGCCGAGGACGTCCGCCTCCACGACCTCGCCGCTGAGCGGCCGTTCGTCACCTGGCGCAAGGACGGCGCCGCGCACCGCCTCGACTGTGACGTCGTGGCAGGATGCGACGGCTTCCATGGCGTGGGCCGCAGCTCCATCCCGCCGGAGGTCCTTAAGAGCTTCGAGCGGATCTATCCCTTCGGCTGGCTGGGCGTGCTGGCCGAGGTTCCGCCATGCGCGGAGGAGCTGATCTACTGCAATCACGCGCGTGGCTTTGCGCTCGCCAGCATGCGCTCTGCGACCCGCAGCCGCTACTACCTCCAGTGCGCCCTCGACGACCCGCTGGAAGCCTGGCCCGACGCGCGCTTCTGGGACGAGCTGTGCCTCAGGCTGGGCCCGGAGGCGGGCTCCCGCGTCGTCCGCGGCCCTTCGTTCGAGAAGAGCATCGCCCCCTTGCGCAGCTTCGTCGCCGAGCCGATGCGCTACGGGCGGCTGTTCCTGGCGGGAGATGCGGCCCACATCGTGCCGCCCACAGGCGCCAAGGGCCTGAACCTGGCGGTCTCGGACGTCATCATGCTCGCCGAGGCCCTGGAGGACTTCTATGCGACCGGCGCGGAGCTGGCGCTGGACCGCTACTCGCAGCGCGCCCTGGCCCGCGTCTGGAAGGCTGAGCGGTTCTCCTGGTGGTTCACCACCCTCACCCACCGTTTTCCGCAGATGGACGCCTTCGACCGCCGCATCCAGACCGCCGAGCTGGCCTACATGCGCGCTTCGCCCCGGGCGCAGGCGGTCTTCGCCGAGAACTACGTCGGCCTGCCGCTGGAATGAGGCCGGCCAGCTAACCCCCGCACCGCCCGAACGGCGGCCAACTGCCGCGGCGACGCGCCGCCCCCGGCGTCCGCAACGCGACGCCGCGCCACCAGCCCCCGATCACCGGCAGGTCGGATGGCGGCCGCAAGCTCCGCAATGCCTTGATCCATCTCCAGGCTTGGGATAGCGACCGCGCCCCATGGGTCGGGCTTCGCCGTTGACGGTGCTGTTGTCCCGCGGCGCCTGTGCGCTCGCGGTGCTGGCGCTCGCCATGCGCGTGCTGATCCCGGCCGGCTACATGCTGTCGCCCCAGGTGGCCCAAGGCGGTCTGCCGGCGATCGTCATCTGCACTGGCCATGGCGCGTTGACCGTGGCGGTCGACGCCGACGGCCAGGTCCACAAGTCCGGCGAGAAGGCGCCCGCGAAGTCGGCGGACAAGCACCCTTGCGCCTTCGCCGGCGCCGCGGCCCCGCTCGATGCGCCAACCGGGCTGGACCTCGGCCGGTCGGTCTTCGCCACCGTCTCCACCTCGACCGTGGTCATGGCCCATCAGCGACCGGGCCTCGGTCTCGCCGCCCCGCCGCCACCGACCACCGGACCGCCCCTGATCGTCTGACCGCACCCGCCGCCGGCGCGCCATCTCCGTGCGTCGGCTCTTCCATGCTGTCCGACGAAACGGAATCTCCATGTCCTTCGCCCTTCGCGACGCCTGTTCGGCGCGCGCGCTTCTCGCCGCCCTGGCGTTCTCGCCGGTGCTCCTTCCCGCCGCGGCCCTGGCCGATGAGGCCGCCTCCCCCGCCTCCGCAGCAGTCGACGACGTGATCGTCGTCGGCCGCAACGACAAGCCGATCTCGGTCGAACCGCGGGGGCTTTCGGTGTCGCTCGGCAAGACCGAGTTCGAGGCGATCAACGCCGTCAACGTCGAAGACCTGATGAAGTACGCGCCGGATTTCTTCGTGCGCAAACGCTACATCGGCGACGCCAACGGCGTGCCCGGCTTCCGCGGCGCGCACTCGACCCAGTCGGCGCGCACCCTGGTGATGGTCGACGGCTTCGTGGTCTCGAACTTCCTGGGCAACAGCTTCTCCTTCCCGCCCAAGTGGGGCGTGGTCGGGCCGGGCGAGGTGCGCCAGTTCGACATCGTCTACGGGCCCTATTCGGCGCGCTATCCCGGCAACTCGATGGGCGGGATCGTCTCGATCACCACCCAGGCGCCGGAGAAGCCGGAAGCCTTCGTCACCACCCAGGCCTTCGCCCAGCCCTACAAGCAGTACGGCACGGACAAGACCTATAGCGGCTACACCTTCGAGGCCGGCGTCGGCGGCAAACAGAAGGATGGCCCCTGGAGCGGGCGGATCAGCTACCGCCGGCTCGACAATTTCGGCCAGCCCATGCAGTGGAGCCAGCTCGCCCCCGCCACAGGGACCGGGACGCCGGTCACCGGCGCCGTGGTCGATACGAACCTGATCCTAAAGACCCC
>CBJNAS010000063.1:0-13305 GCA_966434565.1 uncultured Phenylobacterium sp. | reverse complement strand
GGGGATTATACATGCGAAGAATGAGCCGGAGGCTGTTCTGTTGTGTCTCCGTTCTGGCTTTGGCGCGCGCCGGCACAGGCGCGGCGCAGACCGCCCCCGAGGCGTCAGGCGGCGCTCAAGTGGCGGAAATCGTCGTCACCGCCGAAAAGAGTTCGGCATCGGCGTCGAGGGTCGCGATCGCCCTGCAGGCCTTTACCGGGGAACAACTGGCGGAATTGGGGGCCCGCGACGTCGGCGCTATCGCCACACAGGTCCCCAACGTCCAGTTCACGACGAGCGCAAACCTGCCCAGCTACACCATCCGGGGCGTCGGGCTTAACGAATTCCAGACCAACTTCGACTCGCCGATCGGGGTCAGCGTGGACGAGGTCAATCAATCGAAGCCCTTCATGGTCTCGATGCCCCAGTATGACATCGCGCGGGTGGAAATTCTGAAGGGGCCGCAAGGAACGCTGTTCGGGCGCAACACCATCGGGGGCGCGGCCAACTACTACACCACCGAGCCTGGGCGGGAATTCGCAGCGGGATTGACGGTGAACGGAGATTCCTACGCGCGCTTCCACGAAGAAGGTTATCTGAACCTTCCGCTGACCGATCGTCTCGCCATGCGGGTCTCCGGCTACCTCGCCCAGTCCGGCGACGGGCCGTTCCGCGACCATGCGACCGGACAGGCTCTCGATGCGCCGAAGCTGGGCGAAGGGCGGGTGCAGCTCAAATGGTCGGGCGACGACACCGATGTGCGCCTGATCTTGCATGGCGGCGTCGACCGCTCGCTTCTGACGCCTTATTTCGCGCCTGGGATCTACAACGCCGCCGGTGGAATCTGCTCGGCCGTGCTGAGCGGAGCGGTGAACCGCGACCCCGCAGCGACGGCGTCTTGCTTCAAATATCCGCCGGTCGGCGGCCGGCCGGCGTTCGGCGTCGAGACCCTCGATCCGTTCGAGGTCAACCAACTCAATCCCAATAGCGCCCGCAACGATTCGTTCGGCGGCGCCTTGCGGATCACCCATCACACGGCGGTCGGTCTGCTGACATCGTTGACGGCGGTGGAGTATTTCCAGCGCCGCCAAAACGAGAATATCGATGACGCGACGCTGCAGGCGACCACCACCAACAGCCGCGACGTCATGAACGTCTTCAGCCAGGAGTTTCGCCTCACCGGCTCGGCCGGCAGGCTCGAATACGTGCACGGCGTATTCTTCGACCGCGAGCTCCAGCGCGGCAAGGAGAACGGCGACCTCGGTTCCAGTCCTTACCTGGGCTATCTCGGGCTCCCACCTTTCGCGCCACGCCTGGCCGAGCAGATGGCGGAGCGATCGACGTCGTACGCGGTATTCACCAACGACAAGATTAGGCTGACCGATCAACTCACGTTCCAGCTTGGGCTCCGTCTCACGTCCGACACCGTCAAGCTGGACGCTTCGACCTTCCTTGCGGCCCCGCCGATGGGGGCCAACGCAACGGTCGTGCCGGTCATTCCGCTCGACAGCCTCAAGACCTCGAAGACCTACAAGAACCTTTCCTACAAGGTCGGCCTGAATTTCCAGTACGACCCCCGGAATCTGTTCTATGCGAGCGTCAGTTCGGGTTACCGGGCCGGCGGCTACAGCGTTCCGTTCGGCGGGGTGATCACGACCTTCAAACCCGAAATTCTTGTAGATTACGAACTCGGCTCGAAATCAGTGCTACTGGATCGGCGTCTGCGCCTTGAAACGTCTATATTCCGATACGATTACAAAGATCTTCAAGTCAACGTCGATGATCCGAGCTCGCCACTCGTGCCAATCACGCGGAACATCGGCCGCGCCGTTGCGAAGGGCGCCGAGGCGAATATAGTCTGGACGCCGGCGGAGCACCTCGCGATCAGCGGCGGCGCCGGGTATCTCGACGCCAAGTACACCAATACCACCCGCACCATCACCACCTACGGCGGCGTCATCCCCCTACAGGGCAAGCCCATCGTGGACTCCCCGCCCTGGTCGCTGAACGGCCAGATCCGCTACGAGCATCCGCTCAACGACAATTGGTCGGCGTCGGCTCTCGTCAACGCCCGCTGGACCGACGCCCGTTCGCTGCGCCCGACCGATCAGCCCTACGACCGGGTTGAAGCCTATACGCTGCTTGACTTCCGCTTAGCGCTCAAATCGAGCGACGGCCGCTGGACTGCATCGATCTGGGGCAAGAACGTGCTCGATCAGCATTACTTGACGTACATCAACAACGTGTCGTTCTTCAAGATCGGGATCTATGGAGAGCCGGCTGTCTATGGGGCCGAAGTGATTTACAAATACTGATTATTCGAGCAGGGAGTTGAGTCGAAATCATGAGCACCGCATTCTTTTTCGACGAGCGATGCCTGTGGCATTCGACCGGGCTAGCGGCGGGGGTTTTCCCGGTTGGCGGTTGGGTGCAGCCTCCCAGCGGCGCGGGTCACGCGGAATCGCCGGATTCGAAGCGGCGCTTGAAATCGCTGATGGACGTCTCCGGCCTGACCTCGCGACTGGACGTACGTTCAGCCCGGCCGGCCACTCGCGGTGAGATCCTAGCCGTCCACGCGGAGGCCTATATCGACGCCCTCAAGGCCATGAGCGACTCCGGCGGCGGCGACGCAGGACAGAACGCCCCGTTCGGGCCCGGGAGCTTCGAAATCGCCAGCCTCTCCGCCGGCCTCGCGATCGAGGCGGTGGACAGCGTCGTCAGCGGTGACTTCGCGAACGCCTATGCCCTCACGCGTCCGCCAGGACACCACTGCCTGCGCAACTTGGGAATGGGCTTTTGCCTCTTGGCCAATATCCCAATCGCGATCGAGGCGGCGATCGCACGCCGCAAACTGACGCGTATCGCCGTTATCGATTGGGACGTACATCACGGCAACGGCACGGAGGCCATCTTCTATGACCGAGCCGATGTGCTGACGATCTCCTTGCACCAGGAGCACTGCTTTCCGC
This sequence comes from uncultured Phenylobacterium sp., assembly GCA_966434565.1. Taxonomy (GTDB): domain Bacteria; phylum Pseudomonadota; class Alphaproteobacteria; order Caulobacterales; family Caulobacteraceae; genus Phenylobacterium. The sequence continues at coordinate 10,357 of CBJNAS010000063.1, read as the reverse complement.
CCGGGCCCTGCGGGCTCGCCGCCCATCGCGGGACGGGCCCGGGGCAAGGCTTCAACCTCAACATTCCTCTGCCGGCCGGGGCCGGGGAAGCGGCCTATTTGCATGCACTCGAAGCGATCGTCGGGCCCGCGGTCGCCGAATATCGACCCGAGCTCATCGTGGTCGCCAATGGCATGGATGCAAACGCGCTGGATCCGCTTGCACGAATGCTCCTGAGCGCCGAGAGTTTCCGCAAGATGACAGAATTCGTAAAGGATCTTGCCGCTGGACTTTGCGACGGCCGCTTGGTGATGATCCATGAGGGCGGATATTCGGAGGCCTATGTGCCCTTCTGCGGGCACGCCGTCGTGGAGTCCCTGGCCGGTTGCGACACGGAGGTCGTCGACCCTATGCGGGAGCTATTTGAATTGCAGCAGCCCGGTGAAGCCGCAACCAGATTTCATCGCAGCTGGATCGATGATCTTCGTCGCGAGCTGGGTGTTGGCTGATGCCCGGCCTTAGTGAACCCCAGCCGCAGTCTCGGCGCGTTCACGAGCCGCAGCCCCTTGCTGATGAGGCTAGGACGTCAATCCTTGAAGCTACGGCGCCCGCCACGCTCGACCGGTTCAAGTTTTCGACCAAGGGCCTCGCCATCGGCCGACGCGTCACCGCCTTTCGGGAGGCGGTCTGCGACGCCTATTACGACGTGGACCTGCTTAGTCTCAGTGCGGGGCCGCACGAAGCGAATCTGTCGACCGTGGCGACGGCCGTCGGGCGTTTTAGTTGGGTGCAATCCGATCCTTGCGAACTCGTGCGCGGCCCTCGACGGCCGAGCGATCCGGGGGATGATTTTGTCATCTTCAGCTTACAATCGAAGCAGCGGGGTTTTCTATCCCTCCAGGGGGACGAGTACGTCGTCGGTGAGGGCGAAATCGCCTGTTACAGTTCCAGCCGACCTTATCGCTTCGCCAATCACGACCGGTTCGAGGCCTTCACCCTGATGACCCCGGCGGAGGCGCTCTGGTCGCGCTTCGGCTTGGAGCTGAGGGCTCTTCCGCGATTGATCTCGGGCGCTTCGCCAGCTGGCGCGATGGCGGCGAACTTTCTCAGGGATTTTCTTCGCAACGGTCCCCTGCTCCCGCCGGAAACCGCCGAGCGCATGTTCGCCATCGCCATGGAGCTGATCTGCACCGCAGCTCAGGCGGAGGCTCCGGAAGGCCAGCCGGCGAACGCTCGATGCGGCCGCGCGGCGCTCCTACGACGCGCGCGAGCCATCATCGACGATCGACTTGCCGACAGCGAGCTCTCGACCGAGACCGTGGCGGCGTTGGTCGGCATTTCGCCGCGTTACCTGCAGTCCGTCTTCCGGAGCGAAGGATCGACCGTCGCGGGTACGATTTGGCGCCGAAGATTGGACAGAGCCAGGCGTATGCTCGACAACCCCATGCTGAGCGGTGATCCTGTATCCGACGTGGCCTTTAGCTGCGGTTTCACCTCGGCCGCCCACTTCAGCCAGAAATTCAAGAGCCGCTTTCATATCTCCCCGCGCGACTACCGGCGCGCGCGGCGTTCCCAACGCTGACGGCGGGGCTAGAGCTTCCAGAAAATTCGAGAGAGGGTGTCGGTCAGGCGGCGGGTCTCGTCCGGCGGGATGTCAGCGAACGCCTTAGCGTAGATCCGCTGGGCGATCTCCCACGCCCGTGCGCGTGCGTTCCGGCCGTCCTCGGTGAGCACCGCTTCGGTGACCCTGCCGTCGGTGGCGCTGGTGCGGCTTATCAGCAGCCCGTCGGCGACCATGCGCTGGATGATCTTGGTCATGGTCGGCAGCTTGACGATCGCATGCTCGGCGATCTCGCTGACGCTGCCGCTGTCGTTGCCGTGCAGGGACATGAGGACGCGCCAACGGGGCACGTCGAGGCCGACGCGCTTCAGCTCGACCTCCAGCCGCTCCAGATAAAGGCTGGCCACGCGGGTGATCCAGTAAAACGGCCACTCGTCGAGCTGGAAGCTCTCCTCGACGGGCCGCGGGGACAATGACGGATTTTCGGCTGGCATAAGGCCTCCATTACGACGGATGCACCGCTCTTCCCAAGCGCCGGCTCCCGGCGCCGATCAAGGCCGTGGTCCTTTCGCGCCTCGCTCGACGCCCACCGCGCCAGCGCGCCGCAGGTGCAGATTGCGGGGCCGCCGTCGCTGCCGGCTGGACAGCCGGGATCGTGGCTAAGCATTTGGCCCTCCTCCTTCGGGCCGGTGGTGAGCTTCTCGATCCGCTTCCCGTTGATCGGGCTCCTGGCAATGCGATCGACGTCGATCGCCGACGTGTGCACGCCGTCGGGATTCCCGGCCGGTACGGACGCGCCCGCAGTGATGCGGCCGGCGAGGGGGCCCTTCACGCGCTCGCCTCCCACGGCAGGTGGTGAAATCGGCGGTTGAAGTAGACCAGGGCGTCCGCGTCTGAGCCCACCGTCACGGCCTCGACCTCGCAGAGGATCGCACTATGCGTGCCGATCTCGCGCGCAAGCTTGATCTGGCAGTCGAACGCGGCGGCGGCCGAAGCCAGAGCCGGGGCGCCGGTGGCCAGCGTGCGCCAGTCTTCCCCGAGGAAGGGATCCGCGTCCGGCGCGCGCCGGCCGGCGAAGGCCAGGCTCAGCGGCTCGTGGCCCCCATTCAGCACATTCACGCAGAGGACTCCGTTCGCCAGCACCACCGGGTGGGAGCGCGACGCACGATTGATGCAGACCAGCAAGCTGGGCGGCGAATCGGTCACGCTGCAAACGGCCGAAACCGTCAGACCGCGACGTCCCGCCGGACCATCGGTGGTGACGATCGCAACCGCGGCCCCCAGGCGCGCCATTCCCTCTCGAAACAGGTTCGCCGTGACCATCGCGCGTCTCCTCCCAGTCGTCGCGCCAACCCCGCATTGGATGAACTTTCAAATAAACTACTTGAACATTCACGTAAACAAGTTAGGTTCGGAACGCCAACGAATTTGAGAGCGGGATCGCCTTGGACGCCTTCGTGGAACGGATATCGATCGGGCCGCCGGACGGCATGCGGATCGCCGTGAAGGACTGCATCGACGTGGCGGGCTTCAGCACGAGGCTGGGCAGCCGGGCGCTTGCGGACGCACCTGCCGCCGAGCGGCACGCCGCCGTGGTGCAAAGCCTGCTCGACAGTGACTGCCGGATCGTCGGCAAGGCGCGAATGCACGAGTTCGCCTATGGCGTGACGGGCGTAGATTCCGGCGGTCGGGGACCGCTGAACCCGCTATTTCCCGACCGAATCCCCGGCGGTTCCTCCAGCGGTTCGGCGGCCGCGGTGGCTGCGGGCGAGGCGGACCTGGCGCTCGGCACGGACACCGGAGGCTCAGTGCGCGTCCCGGCGGCCTGCTGCGGCCTGTTCGGCATCAAGCCCACCTTCGGACGGGTCAGCCGCCTCGGCGTTACGCCGGCGATCAGCAGCCTGGATTGCGTTGGCCTATTCGCCTCCAGCATGCCTGCCATCAGGTCGGCGATGGCCGCGCTGGACCACACTTTCGAGAACCAGGTCTGCGACGTCCGCAAAGTCGCCCGTCTGCAGGTCCGGGCCGAGCCTGCGGTCCAGCGCGCGGTCGATGAGGCGCTGGAAAGCACCGCGCTCGAGGTCACGCCGGCAAGCCTGCCGAGTTTCGAGAACGCCTTCGAGGCCGGCTTGAAGATCATCGCCGCGGAAGCCTGGCAGGCTTTCGGGCGTTACGCCGACGATCCGCGGATCGGCCCGGACGTGGCCGCCCGGCTGAGGGCCGCCTCCCAGGTCGGGGCGGATGAACTGGTCGAGGCGGAGAGGACGCGTGAGCGGTTCACGGCCGAGGTCGCCGCGCTCCTGCAGTCCGTAGACGTCATCGTTCTGCCGACTTTGCCCGATTTCCCGCCAAGACGATCTGAACTCGGCGATGCGCGCCAGCTCGTGGGCATCACCGCCCTGACGCGGCCTTTCAACGTCAGCGGCCATCCGGCCCTGAGCGTTCCGCTGCTGACGCCGGATGGACTGCCTGTCGGGCTGCAGCTCGTGGGCGGCAAGGGCGATGACGCGCGTCTCTGCGCTCTGGCTGCACGGCTCGAGCAGCTTGTTCCTTGCATCATCAGACCAGAAAGTGAGTAGGCCTAAATGCTGCTGAATTCGTCTGGCGACGAGGATCCGAGCTTCGCCGCGGTCCTGGCCGAGGTTCGCGCGCGCAGCGGCGAGTTCGAACGCCTGAAATGCGTTCCGCGGGACATGGTCGACAAGTTCCGCAAGATCGGGATCTACCGCGCCCTGGTCTCTCCCCGCTTCGGCGGCGACGGCAAGAGTCCGGCGGAGTTCTGCCGGATGATCGAACACATCTCGGCCGCAGACGGCTCCGCCGGCTGGGTCGCCAGCTTCGGCGCGGCGGCGACCTATCTGGCCGCCCTTCCCCTCGAGACCCTGCGCGAGATCTATGCCAACGGTCCCGATGTGGTCTTCGCCGGCGGTCTGTTCCCGCCGCAAGAGGCGCGACGGACGGCGGATGGTCTGCGGGTCTCCGGCCGCTGGCAGTTTGGGAGTGGCAGCCCAGGAGCCGACCTCATCGGCGTCGGCATTTCCGTGAAGGACGACGACACGGGCGGACTGCCGCGGACTGCCGTCATGCCCGCCTCGAAGGTGACGATCCGCGAGAACTGGGATGTGATCGGCATGCGCGGCACCGGAAGCCACGACCTCATTGTCGATGACGTCCTAGTCCCCGAAGCCTGGACCTTCATTCGTGGCGGTGTGGCGAGCCTCGAGGAGCCGATCAATCGGTATCCATCGATGGCCCTGGCGGCCCAGGTGCTGGCCGTGGTCGGCCTCGGCGTCGCCCGGGCGGCGATAGACGAACTGAACGGCGGGCTCGGCGGCAAGGTCTCGATCGTCGGCGGCCCCAAGATCATCGACCGCCCGCAAGTGCAGATTGACCTCGCCAAGGCCGAGATGCGCCTGCGTTCGGCGCGCTCGTGGTTCTATGAGATGACAGAAGGGGTCTGGGCGCTAGCCTGCGCCGGCCGGCCGGTCGAAGCCGGGCGGATCACGCTGTTGCGGCTCGCGGCGATCAACGCCGCCCAAACGGGCGCCCGGGTCGTGGAGTCGATCTTCAAGCTGGCCGGGACGAGCGGCATCTACAACATCCACCCGCTGTCGCGGCAGCTTTGCGACGCCCTGGTGGTCGGCCAGCACGCATTCCTGTCCCCGGGAAATTACCAGACGGCCGGTCGCGTCCTGATGGGCGGTGAAGGCCAACCCGGCTTTCCCTGAGAGTCCAGCTGGAGACATTCCATATGACCGACGCACAGCCCAGAATCCGCACCCTCTTCTGCATAGCGGTGCTGCAGAATTTCTTCGACCTGCCGTCCTCGGAAATCGGCAAGATCTGGGACGCCACCGGGCGGATGCTGCGTGGCATCGCCGACCTGCCCGGCGTGCAGATCCTGGGCACGCTGGACGACGACCAGACCATGGTCGGAACCTCCCCGAGCGGCTGGCCCTGGACCGCCTATGTTCTGGCCGACATGCCCGACCGCGAAAGCGTCGTCGCAGCCTGCAACCTGTTCCGCACCACAGAGATCGGCGAGCATCGCCTCTGGCGCTACTTGCGCGTCGAGGCGCGGATGGGGCGCGAGCTTGCGGTGCCGCGGCCGCCGCTCCCGCCGGATGAGTCCGCCTGAGATGACGCGCAGCGCCCAATACGACACGACCGTTCGAGGGGAACGATGATGGCCGCCCAGGCACGAGATCCGATCGACTATTCCGAGCTGGTGAAGCCCGACCGGGTCCACACCGCACTCTACCGGGACGAAGCCATCTTTGCCGCGGAGATGGACAAGATCTTCCAGAATACCTGGGTGTGGGTGGCGCATGAGAGCGAAGTGCGCGAGCCGGGCAGCTTCAAGGCGACCCATGTCGGGCTGCAGCCCGTGATCGTAACGCGGACCCGCGAGGGCGAACTGCAGGTCCTGCTCAACCGCTGCCGTCATCGCGGGGCGACGGTCTGCGAAGGCCGGTCCGGCCGGACGTCCAGCTTTGTCTGTCCCTATCACGGCTGGACGTACGGACTCGACGGCGCGCTTCGCGGCGTCCCCTACCCCGACGGATATCCCGGTCTCGACAAGTCCGATTACGGCCTCGTTCGATTGAGAGTCGAATCCTATGCCGGGCTAGTGTTCGCCACCTGCAAGCCCGACATCGAGCCGCTGGCTGACTTCCTGGGGCCGGCGAAACGCTGGATCGACCTGTTCATGAAGCAGGGCGCCGGTTTCGGCGTGAAGGCCGCGGGCGAGCACCGCTTCCGCTTCCCCGGAAACTGGAAAATCCAGCTCGAGAACACCACGGACGCCTACCACTTCCCCCTGGTGCACCGGTCCTTCCTGAACTCGGTCGACGATCAGACCGGTGAACTGCTCGACGTGTTGAACCAGGGCGGCTTCGTCGAGGATCTCGGCAACGGCCATAGCGTCATGGTCATGATCCCGGATCTCGTCGACCTGGAATGCGACCTCGACGCGCCCATCCCGGAGCGCTTCGAAGGCCTTGCGGCGGATCTACGCAGAGATCACTCAGAGGACGTCGTCCGCAGGGTTGTCCGCGCGGTGGGTGGGACAGGCTTCAACCTGAACCTGTTCCCCAATCTAGCTTGCTCCATGGCCTTTTTTCGGGTGCTGCGACCGATATCGGTTCACGAGACCGAGATCAGCCACATCGCGATCGGCATGGACGGCGGCCCGGAAGCCGGTAACCGGGCGCGGCTGCGGCTGCACGAGCACTTCCAGGGGCCAATGGGCTTCGGCAGCCCTGACGACGCCGAGGCCTGGGCCAGGGTGCAGCGCGGCGTCGACGCCGGCCCCGACCTCTGGATCATGCTCAACCGCGGCATGGGACCTGACGGCGTCGACAACCAGGGGCCTGGCTTGGGCGACGTCAGCGCCGAAACTGGAATGCGGGCGGCCTACCAGATGTGGAAGAGGATGATGTGCGCATGAGCCTTGCGATCGACGCCGGCGTGAGCGCGCCGACCCTGCAGGAAGCGACGGAGTTCATCTGGAGCGAGGCGGATCTTCTGGATTCCAAGAGCTACGCCGAGTGGCTTGAGCTGTGGCGGGAGGAAGGGATCTATGTTGTCCCCATCGACCCCGAAACCGAGGACTTCGCGGCCACGCTGAATTACGCCTACGACGACGCGGAGATGCGTCAGGCGCGCGTCAAGCGGCTGACGGGGACGTCGGCGATGTCGGTCACCGCCGCGGCTAGGACCGTGCGGACGGTTTCGCGTTTCCGCCAGCTCGAAGTCGAGGGCGCCCAGATCCGGGTGCGGTGCGCCCAGCACCTCATCGAGTGCAAGCGCGGCGTCCAGCGGCTGTACGCAGGGGACCTGACTTACGACATCGTCCGTGACGCCGGCTCACTGAAGCTGCTGCGCAAGGTCGTGCGCCTGATCAACTCCACCGAAGCGCTCGGCGGCATCGCCTACCTGCTGTGACAACCATGCCCCATTCAGCACTCGTGACAGGCGGCTCTCACGGGCTGGGCGCGGCGATCGTACGCGCCCTGCACGCCGAAGGGTTCAACGTCGTGATCGGCGACGTCGACGCCGACCAGGCCTCAGCGCTGGCGAACGAGATCGACGCGAGCGGCGCCTCGGTGCTTGCGGTTCGTCTGGACGTGCGCGATCAGAATGATTTCGAAGCGTGCCTCGCGGCCATGGTCGAGCGTTGGGGCGGCGCCCAGGTGCTGGTGAACAACGCCGTCATCACGGCGGCCCAGCCGGTGCTGGACATCCGCCCGGCGGATTTCGACGACGTCATGCGGGTCAATGTCGGCGGCGCCTTCATCGGCTCGCAGGTCTTCGGCCGCGCTTTCGCCGCGGCGGGATATGGCCGCATCGTCAACATCGCTTCCCTGGCGGGCCAGAACGGCGGCACGGCGACCGGCGCGCATTACGCCGCGTCCAAAGGCGCAATCATCACCCTGACCAAGGTTTTCGCCCGCGATCTCGCCGCACACGGCGTCACGGTCAACGCGATCGCGCCCGGGCCGCTCGACCTCCCCTCAGTGCGGCGGCTGGTCCCGGAAGAGCGCCTGGCAGGATTGATCGAAGACATTCCCGTCCGCCGACTGGGCGACCCGGCCTATATCGCCGAGCTGGTGTGTCTGCTCGCCTCAGAACGCTCGGGGTTCACGACCGGGGCCACCTGGGATGTCAACGGCGGGCTGTTCATGCGCTGATCACCGGCATGATCTAGGCGGCGCCGGGCGTGGCGGCGACCAGGACCGGGCGGTTGCGCCGCGGGAGCAGTTTCGGGATGTAGAGGCTGAGGTAGGCGAGCATGGCGTTCGTCGCCTCGTCCATGTATTCGGCGTTGATCTCGTTGTGGCGCGATACGGAGAGGCAAAACATCAGGTCCGAGACCAGGATGGCGCGGAAGAACACCGAGGTCTGGTTTCGGAACGCATTCAGCTCGAAGTACCGCGAAATCAGCAGCCGCAGCCCCTCACCGAAGCGCTCGTCGCCGCCGCAGCCGATGGACTTGATTTCGCGATTGGTCTTCGGGCCCAGCAGCAGCTGGCGAGCGGCGGCATCCTCATTGAAATAAGCCTGGACGGAGGTGAGCAGACGCCGGACGATGTCCTCCCAGCTCGTGAAATCCTTGCCTGGATCATCCTTGTCGATACAGCTCTCGACGATGTCGTTCAGTTCATCGGCGATCGCCCGTGCGAGGTCTTTGTAGAGTTCCTTCAGATCGGGATAGAAGTGGTAGGTCGAACTGGCCGGGATGCCGGCGCGCTCGGCGACCATTGGCAGGCTGATCTGATCGAGATCATACTCCGCGAGAAGTTCGCGGCCCGCCTGCAACAACACCTGGCGTCGCGCGCGGCCGCGCGCCTGGGTATGCCGCCGTCCAGGGCTGGCCTTGATGGCGCCGGTCCCCATGCCAACTCCCAATATCGATTTGCCTCGCGATTATAGGTAGGCGCGATCAGACGCCCCGTCAAACGGCGGCCCGGCGCCGCCAGTCGCCACAAGTCGAATTTAATCGACATTTATATCAATCCGCTTGCGATCTCGCTACAACACCAGCATAAAACTCGATATCATTCTATTTTTTTGGAGACCCGCATGCTTGATCGAGACGGGACGGATAAGAGATTGCATCCCGGGGTCGTCAGCTTCGTACAACGGCGGCATGGGTTGTTTATCGACGGCGCCTGGCGCGACGCCGCCGTAGAGGCGCGCCTGGAGGTGTTCGACCCATCGACTGGCGCTGCGATCGCCTCGGCGGCTCTGGCCGGCGAGCAGGATGTCGACCACGCCGTCCGTTCAGCGCACCGAGCGTTCGAATCTGGGGTCTGGACCGGACTGCCGCCCGCTGAAAGAGAGCGGATTTTGCTCCGCCTGGCTGACCTGATCGAAGCCCATGCCGAAGAGCTGGCTCAGCTCGAGACCCTGAACCAGGGCAAGTCGATCAACATCGCTCGGATGATCGATGTCGGCAGCTCACCGGCGTTTCTGCGTTACGTTGCGGGACTGGCCACCAAGATCACCGGCGAGACCTTCGATGTCTCGATCAACGCGATCCCGGGCGCGCGTTTTCACGCCTTTTCGCGACGCGAGCCGATCGGCGTCGTGGCGGCGATCGCGCCTTGGAACTTCCCTATGGCGATCGGTTTGTGGAAGGTGGCGCCGGCGCTCGCGGCCGGCTGCACCGTCGTCTTGAAACCTTCCGAGCTGACTCCGCTGACCAGCCTGCGTCTGGTCGAACTTGCGCACGAGGCCGGCGTGCCGGCTGGCGTCTTCAACCTCGTCACGGGCGACGGCAAAACCGGACAGGCGTTGGTCGCCCATCCGCTCGTCGCCAAGGTCAGCTTCACGGGCTCGACGGCGACCGGCAAGGCGATCGCGCGCACGGCGGCGGACCGCCTGCTGCGCACCTCGCTCGAACTCGGCGGTAAGAACCCGGCAATTTTTCTGAAAGATGCGCCAGTGCAGCAAGCGGTGGGCGGCGCGCTGTTGGCCTCGTTCTTCAACAACGGGCAGGTCTGCGCGGCCGCCTCGCGGCTCTATGTGGCGCGCGAGATCTACGCGGATTTCGTCGAGGCCTTCGCGTCCGCGACGAAAAACATGTCGATGGGCCCGGGACTGGACCCCACGGCGCAGATCACGCCGCTGGTCTCCAAAGCCCATCGCGCCAAGGTGCTGGCGCACATCGAAGGCGCGGCCGCTGGCGCGGGGAGCGTCGCCGGCGGCGATGCGCCCGACGCGGCAGGGTTTTCCGTGCGCCCCCCCGCGATCGTGGAAGGCGGACCCGACCCGCCGACCGACCGGCGCCACGGCGGGGGCCGGCCCGCACCG